>DASPQI010000251.1:0-10070 GCA_035625045.1 Syntrophales bacterium
CATTTTTAAGTCGTAAACATTGATCCACTCTGCCTTATGCTTTTCGGATACACCTTCCTCAACTGCCCGAAGCAGTGTGGCAACCGTTCCCTTTTTTTGGGGACTGCCATTCAGTATGACTACATTCATATTCTATTTCATCAGCCCCCTTTCCTGTGCTATGCGCATATAGGTCTCAACCACGTTATCAGGGGGAGTATAACAATCCTTTTCATCTTTGCGGACAAGATTGATGGCCTCGCTGCTGCAGGCAGTAACACACAGGCCGCAGCCTATACAGCGGTCAAGATCGACTTCAGCGACATCATCCTGCATTCGGATAGCCTCCATCTGACACCTCTCCACACAGGCTTCACATCCGATACAGTCTTCCCTACGGATCCGGACATAATAATTGGCATGAACGAGGGATGCGGGGTGGGGGAGCCGCTTGAGATTTTTTAATATCTGGCAGCAGTCCCCGCAGCAGAGGCACATGGCTGTGATATCCTGTGCATTGGTTGGTTGCAGCACCAGGCCTTCCACCTCGGCAGTGGCCAAAATTTGCATGGCTTCTTCGCGGCTGATTGATCTCCCGAGCCTGTTGTTCTCGTAAAAGTAAGCGGCGCTGGAAAAAACGAGGCAGGCCTCTACTAATTTGCCGCAGCCTTCCCCGATCATGGCGTGCTCCTTCCGGCATATACAGGGTGCCACAACAATCTTGCTTTGTTCTTCGATTAATTTGCGGGCATGTTCATATGGCATTACCATTCCCTGGCCTTCCAGGCTCGTACTGACAGGTATCGTCCTTACCTGGTGAGTTTTGAGTTTGTATGAAGCGTAAACCAAGTGGGGGATATATTCGTTCATATCCCTGATCAGGTCCTCATCCAGGTCGTTGACATGGTACTCCCATATCCCGACGACATACTGGATAGTCATGTAACGGGGGCCATCGGGGGTGTCGGCGCGGAAAATCAATCCCTTGCGTGACATCTGGTATAGTTTGTCCGCGAGTTCTTCAGGAGGCAGGCTGGCGCGCCGCGCGATCCTTTCAAGAGGTTCCGGCTTCATACGCAGATACAGAACCAGGGCGGCTTCTTCTTCAGTAAATAACCTCTTCAGAATGCGAAGCTCAACGCCGCTTTCCGTACGCGGAAAACCGCCCGGGAGATTGTCTAAATGTGCGGCTAATCGTTCATAAATATCTTGAGTCATATACCTTGTACCTCATAACAGAGTCCATTTTGTAGTGGTAAAGCTAGCCATTTTACATATCAGCGTCAAGGATTATTTGTTTGTGCTATCGCAGGAATAATGTCGGAAGCTGCATCATTGAAGTATTTCCACAAAACGCTTGAGGGTTGAACCGGCTTCACCGATCGGGGGTGTGTAGCGCCAGTTATTCGAATCCTCACCGTCATGGTTGATAATCCGATGCGCATATGTTTCACCCATTTTAATCTCATCATAGGCCCTGGATGCACGAATTGTAAGATCCTCCATGACTTCCGGTGTAAGGAGCTTGCCCTGTTGCTGCATGCGACCGATGTGTTTGGGGAGCATAATAGCGGCTACAGCATCACCAGGCGTTCTGAATCCCATATTTTTCTGCACGGCAATGATCTCATCTTCAGTTGCGGGATTGATAAAGACAGTAATTATTTCGAATTCAGAAGCTGTCTTTTTTACAAGCGGATGATTCAAGAATAATTCGCCGAGAGTGGGATATATTTCAAAAATTATGAGATTATTATAGGCGAACATTATTTGTATTTCCTTAAGATCGATAGCCTGCCAGATTGTGCGCGTCTGCCTTACGATATAGCGATCCGGAGGTAAGGACCTGACTTCCGCCTCGGAACGAAAATAGTAGTCGACACCTTCTGCTTCTATTGAACGAGGCGCTCGACTGGTATAAGGAATGGGCGTCTGAAAAGATATTTCCGGATGAACTCTTCTCATAGCTTTAATTAAAGGCGATTTCCCCACGCACGACGGACCTGATAAAATAATGAGACGTTTATTCATAGCTCTCCACCAGGAAAAAAAGCATTGTCAATGTATATTTTATATATTATTAAAATTAATAAACCAATAAAAAGTTTAATATCCGAAAAAGTTGCTCCATTTTTCAGAATTCAAGGGATCGAGGAGTCGGATGTTCGAGAGAATATCACAAAATAAACGCTTGAACCCTTGAATCCTTCTTCCAACTTAAGGAGAGAAAAATGATAAAAAATGTCGGGAGTATCCTGCAAGATGGTTTAAAAGTGCGGGATATAATAAGATTATGATTACGATCAGCAGTTACCTACATCGCAATGAATTGAGAGATATTATCAGGCGCTGGATGTGTTGCGATGTATATCCCTCAGATGCGGATTTGATTACCCGTCTCGTTCATTTTAACAATGTATACGTTTCCCGCTACCTGAAAATATTTTCTGAAAAAGTTTTTCGGGAATTTAACCAATGCGATATGTATACTAAATCTGCTTTTTTAAAGCGTGACCTGAAAGACATGATTGTCGCCCACCCGCCTTACCGCAATTCCCGGATCGATGAGTTGATCCAGAACTACCACACTGATCCGGGGCGTTACTATCGTGAAACCCCATTCCATGCAACCTTATTCTTTTGCAGGAAGGGTACGGCTGATGAATATATAGGATCAAAGAGGGTAAAGCGTGTGCATAGGCTGGCCGAGAAATCCGCACGCAGGATTATTGACAGGATATTCAACGCCATAAGAACACATGCCGATCTGCTCGCGGACGAACGTGCCAGGCTGCTCGGCATCCCCCGGAATCAACTTGTGACGTCCCAGGAAGAAATGAATAAAGAATTCCTCGAGGCCG
Source organism: Syntrophales bacterium (assembly GCA_035625045.1). Taxonomy (GTDB): domain Bacteria; phylum Desulfobacterota; class Syntrophia; order Syntrophales; family UBA2185; genus DATKLL01. The sequence goes on from DASPQI010000251.1 coordinate 2,841, forward strand.
AAAAACGTCTGCTCGAAGATTTAAAGCAAAAGAGGGAAATCAAGGATACCGAAGATATGATCATCAACGACGTGGCGGGGATGAAGGTGATTATTGAGGACTCGGAGCAGGAACGCCTGTTTACCTTGCTGGAAGCCATGGATTGTTGCACAATAGATGAAGTGCAGCGTCATACCGGAAAGTACAATGCCACAAATGTGATTGTATGTTACAAACCGTCCGCAGAGGAGATATTGATGCAGCCCTTGAGTAAAAGAATTACTGATTTCATGCAGATTAGGGGATTGAGTCCAGAGGCGTCTAATAGGGCATTTGCCGAATTTGTACGTTCGGGAGAAGAAAATATATGTATGGAGATTATTGTTTCCGATTATGAGGAAATGCTGGAGAGCGAAATAGGCCGCTGCATGCATGAAGATAGAATCATTGAACAGCGCATGCGCCAGCAGTACCGCGGTCACTTGGCAAGTAATATTGCGTATCTGATGGAATACCTGTTCACGTTTCCCGTCTCTGGACAGTTGGAGCTGGGAGAATTGCCTATCAAGCTCTGGGACCGTTATTTGCCTGATTACTTCGACGAGGTACTGAGAAATCTTTTCCGGGTTCCTCAGAGCAGTATATTGGAATAGCTACCGCTATTTGTCATCCCGGACCTGATCCGGGATTCAGTTCCTTATATCATTTCCTTGGAAGCAGATGTCACCCTAAGTCTGTCGAAGGGTGGAGAAGAAATGTTTGTATGGTCTATTCGGACAAGAAAAGCTGCAAGATCGGCGACAGTGAGATCCTCCACGGCGAATTCGCCTCCCTGTTTGACAAATATGTCATTTGTAACGACGGAAGGCTTATAGAAAACTACGATAATGTCTATGGCGGAATTGCAGGGACTGGTTCAGGTGGTGTCTGGGACGAAGATATGTTCTTCTGAGCCAGCGCTTCAGTACCTAAATTCATTTCGAATACGCGGCATACTTTCGCTGAAACTCTATATTTATGCAACAATAAATTATATAATGAAGGTAGGGCAAGGCATCAGAGCTGATACCTCAGGTGGTCGAAAGGATCGTGGAATCAAATCCGGTGAAAAAAAGAAAAGAGGCCTGATCGGCTTGAGAAAATCTTATGGAACAAAATGCCCCCAGGACTATGGTCCAGGAAATCATGATTGAGTTTGCCAAGCTGACCGGACTTTCACCAACCAGAGAAGTGCCGCGTCGCTACTTATGGACGGATGCCTTTGCAGTCTGCAATTTCCTCACGCTTTATTGTCAAACGAATGATACCCAATACAGGGAACTTGCGCTTAGCCTCGTCGAGCAGGTTCATAACTCGCTTGGACGACACCGTAGCGATGATCCACGGTCCGGCTGGATCAGCGGTCTTACTGAGGAAGAGGGCAGGATACACCCCACAAAAGGCGGGTTAAGGATCGGGAAAAAAATGAACGAGCGTAAGCCCGATGATCCTTATGATGAGCAGTTGGAATGGGATCGGGACGGGCAATACTATCATTACTTGACGAAATGGATGCATTCCCTCAATAGTGTAGGCTGTGTTACAGGCGATTCAATCTATAATCAATGGGCGATTGAGCTTGCGAAAGCAGTACATGCCAGGTTTATCTATGCTCCATCGTCAGGTGGTCAGAAACGTATGTATTGGAAAATGAGCATTGACCTCTCATATCCTCTAGTAACATCAATGGGGCATCATGATCCTATCGACGGACTCATCACTTACCTGGAGCTCCAGGCGACGGCGGAAAAAAATTCCAGGCAATCCAGACAGCTCGATCTTAGTGCAGAGATTATAGATATGGCCGATATCTGTGAAGGAAAAAGCTGGGCGACGGATGATCCACTTGGTATCGGCGAGCTCCTTAATATAGTATACAAACTGGCACAATTGATAATAAAAGAAGGCTCTGAACAGGCCGACTTGCTTGATGTTCTAGTGGCTTCTTCTCTGATAGGCTTGCAATCCTATGAAAGAAGAAATTCGTTGAGGCATCCTGCCGATTACCGTCTTGCGTTTCGGGAGCTGGGTTTGTCTATCGGATTACATGCAATTGAGAGATTGCCGGGACTAATTAAGCAGATACCGGGCGATGCCAACTTGAAGCAGCGCCTCCATGCACGGACGGACAACCTGATGCGCTACACTCCTTTTAGTGACATTATTGAGAAGTTTTGGCTTCAGGCCACAAACAGAAAGGCGGAGAGCTGGCTGGTGCACCAGGATATAAATATGGTGATGCTGGCAACCAGCCTGGCCCCTGATGTGTATCTCTCAATCTGATATATCACGTACTGAAGTGTGGAATTAAACAGTAAGTATGAGGATATATGAAAATGAATCGCTCTAAATATCGTTACCATCTCTGGACAAGAGCAGGATCGCGTACTATTGAACTTACCTTCTCAGAGAACAATACAGCAGAGATTAATGAGGTTTCAAATTGGAGAGGACCGGTCAAAGGGGAATACAAATTCTCATGCTTGCATCAACCGATTTCTGAAAATCATGGTTTTTTGCGCGTAATTAAGATAGAAGATATACAGACCGGTCAGGAAATCTATTCTGAACCGCATATAGACTATGGTGATGACATTTATGGCCTGTATTTATCACTATCAGCTCAAGATGTATCGGAGGAAGAGATCGTCTTCGAATATATCAAATTACAGCAGCCGGAGATGCACTTTTCGGGAGATCGCGTCCTGGATAATATGAAGTTTATAGGTTCTGCTGAATGGAGCGAAACGTTTAGCCTTTTTCTTTTTCTTTTGCCTATGACGAATATACCGGAAGATACGGAAGTCCGAAAGATTGTTTCAGGAATTGATAAGATAAAATTGGAAATAGCTGATCAGGAGTAAGAACCAGCGAGGCGCTCAATAAGAATATGGAGAAAATTTATGGCAAAAAAAACCGGTAAAATAAAACAGTACGAAAAACGTTTTGGGGTAATAGCTTTAGAGAAAGGATTTATTACCGCCGATGATCTCATCAAGGCGTTATCCATTCAAGCCAACGAAAATATCAAGAAAGGACGACATAGGTTGATAGGAGAGATATTACTGGGTATGGACCTTATATCGGCCAAACAGATTGAAGAAGTGGTCTCTACTATTATACGGGAACGCTCATGAAAGGACAGCGTCATACGGTAGAGAGGCTATCTGCTGCGTGTAAAATACGCACTCTATAATAAAGTCATTGAATTACTTTAATCAGCATTAAAAATTCCTCATAGTTCATATCTGATTGGGGACGGGACTATTTGTATTGGTATTATTTCCAAGTTGGCCGAAGTTGTTGAGTCCCCATGTCCAGAGAGTGTTGTCTGTCTTCAGAGCAGCAGTATGGTTGCTGCCTGCGGATACTGCAGCCCAGTTTGTGTCTGTGCCGATCTTTTCCGGGATGATACTATTTGTGTTGGTATTATCCCCGAGTTGGCCTTGGGTATTATCTCCCCATGTCCAGAGCGTGCCGTCTGTCCTTAAGGCAACGGTATGTGAGCCGCCTGCGGACAAGATAAACCAATTTGTGGCTGTACCGATTTTTTCCGGGACAGGACTATTCGTGTTGGTGTTGTCTCCAAGCTGGCCGGAGGTATTAAGCCCCCACGCCCAGAGTGTGCCGTCTGGTTTCAAAGCAACTGTATGATTACCACCTGCCGATACTGCGGAAAATTTTACTGCTACTGTTGTCGTTGAACCAGCAGTGTTCGTGCCAGTTCCGCCTTCCCCACCACCTCCACACCCGGATAAAAGCAGTAGTAGGACGAGAAAAAGGTTCGATACTATTCGACTCATAGCACTATCCCCCTGACTCGCATATGTTTGGACAAATCGGTCTGCACGGGATTAAATATCAGAGAACTGAAGTCGTCCGACTCAAATAGTCTAATTTATTATAGAATTATAATATCACAGCATGAATCAAATAAAAAGGGTAATAATATTACATCTAGCGATCGGCCTTTTCATCTACCATATAGTATGCAATTCTCATGATTTTTAATCAATCAGAAAATAAATGATTTATTTGTTCGGGAATACCTTAACTTCTCATCCGGTAAAGGGTAACAGAATATGAAAGAGAGCATCTCCCATGTAGTCAGCAAGGTTGAGAATTTCTTAACCGATAACTTAAAGTATGCGTTCTCAAAAATAAAGGTAAAGTGTTGCCTTAATGGCTAGTGTCCCGTTTAGTATATGGAATTGACGAATAACGTCCTGCAGTTCCTTTTTCATAGTGGATTTCAAACTTAAATCGTGATAATCAAAAAACATATAAAATATCAGAAAGCGGATTCATAAGCCATTCAACTCTTCGTAAGGGTGCCACCGATTGATTACTGAAACCTCATTACTCAAAAGAGGTAGGATTTTCGTTGTCAGTAAAAAGAGGAGGAAAAATGAAAAGAGTAGTTTTACCAGTTGCTATTTCGATGGTATTAGTATTCATTATCACATTCATGACTGGTTGCGCTAGTACTGCCCAAAAAAAAGAGGCTTACTGGAACTCTCAAATTGGTATAGCTAAATATGATGATGTTGTTAGTAGACTCGGACCTCCTGCAGCTAAAGAAAATTTACCCGATGGAAGTACCATAGTTAAATGGGTCAGAATATCATATACAACAGTGGGCGGTTCCAGTTCATCATGGACCGAAGAGCTTGTTATGAGATTTTCACCAAGCGGCATTCTCACACAATCGTCGATGCATGAGTTTTAAGTGACTTGCCTATGTGAATCTTTATAATCTGTAAGTGTCGTAGAAGTATGTAACATCCTACAAGGTATTACCTATTTCAAATTAACTCAGAGGACTTAGATATTCACCAGATCCCTATCTGGGTGGCCATCGTATGTTGAAGATGATGACAGGAAACTTTGATCTTCACCTTATGGGAATAATAATCCATGCGCCTCTGAATGCTGTGGAAGAGGTGACGCAAAAATGATTAGACGAAGTGATGAGATGCGAGAAGAACATATTAACGAACTGAAGAAAGGAAAGGGTGTTGTAAGACTATTTCATTTACTTGAAAAAGAGGAATTGTCAGGAAGGGGACGGCTCTGTGCAAGGGAAATTATAGAACCTGGAAATTCTGTCGGTTATCACAGTCATGAGGGAGATTTTGAGTTATACTATGTGCTGGAAGGAGAAGGTATATTAAATGACAATGGTTTCGAAACAACCGTAAGAAAGGGGGATGTGGTTCGTACTGGCAATGGCGAATCTCATTCTGTTAAAAATATCGGAGACAAAAACCTTGAGCTTATTACAATTATATTATTTGAATAATCTTCCACGGTCCTATTTAAAAAAACATTCACTTTTCTCGGCCTGTTTCTTTCCGCCGCGTCCCCTCATATATCTCATATTCTAAGAGGCGACACTCTATTTCACTATTGTAAAAAATGAGTCGACGCCTTGTTCGAAGCCCCACGTGCTTTCCCAGAGTCATGTTCCCGGTGAATATGTAACCTCGGTAGCCGCCGCATTTCTGCTTGAAGAAATCCCCGATCTCACGGTAGAGACCGATCAGTCCCGATATCTCCCCGATACGCCCGCCGTAGGGCGGATTGAGGACCACCACTCCTCTCTTCTTCGGGACCATTGTTTGAGCGAAAGGGCAGACGGTGAATTCTATAAGGTTCTCCACACCTGCCGTCCGGGCGTTTTGTCGTGACGCAGCCACGGCATGCGGGTTGATATCGGTAGCAATGAACCTCGCTGCCGTTTTCCTCTGCTCCATGTGCGCCGATGCTCGGATCTTCCTCCAGGCAGCAGGATCGAAGCCTTTCAAATGGGTGAATCCGTAGTTGCTCCTGAGGAGTCCCGGTGCCCTGCCAGTGGCCAAGAGTGCAGCCTCAATGGCGAGCGTCCCGCTTCCGCACATGGGATTGACAAAAGATGTCCCGCCGTTCCATTCAGTTGCTAAGATGATTGCAGCCGCGAGGGTTTCTTGCATCGGCGCTGCAAGCGGGATCTTCCTGTAACCCCGCCGGGAGAGGGGCTCACCGGAGGTGTCCAGGTAAACGAGAACCTTGCTTCCCTTCCAATAGATGTGAACCACCGCCCGGTTCCGGTCTGGGCCTGAATCGGGACGGCTGCCGCGAAGCTCTACAAGCCGGTCGACAATGGCATCCTTCGCCTTGAGGTTGACAAACCGCGTATCGTTGATCGTCGGATTCTCCACCGTGGAGGTAACGCACAGGTACGCATGCGTCCCACTTTCATGGAGAAGACCTTCCCATGGGATATTAAGGAGACCGGCATAGAGTTCATCTGGATTTTCTGCTTCGAAGCTCGAAATAAAGTAGAGTACACGATGTCCTGTCCTGACATGAAGGTTCAGACGCATCGTATCGGCAAGTGTCCCCTCCGTCTCGACGACAGCCTCACCCTTTGCAACGATAGGAAAACCGAGGTCGATGATCTCTTTTTCAAGCCAGGGCGTGATCCCTTTCGGGCAGGTGATAATGATTATCTGTTTTTCGGTCCATGGATTCATAGAGATTACGATTGTTTAACACAGACTTCAAGAAATGCAAAGAAAGAAGAAAAAAAACCGTTAATGTCAGCCGCGGATGTACCAAATACACCGTCGATAATCTCTTAACCTACTACTGCCAAGTTTAACCTTTGTAAAACGAAATAGCTTGTCTTGCCATTATATTATAAATTACAGGATAAACTTGCCACGTGTGCAAGAGGATCATATGTTGAAAAGGGTACATGATCTGATGTTGCGCTTTTCTTCTTTTTTAACAAATTGCAATTGTTCATTAAATGTAATACAATATTAATAAAATTAATATTGTGCGTGACTATCCAATTAGTGTTCCTCTGCAGAACAGTGTTTGGCAGTATAAGATGACATGAAAAAGCTGAGGAAAATGCTGAGGCAAAAAGAATTCTATATTTTTCTAGCCTGTTTTTTTGCGAATCTCTTTAACTGGCCGTTTCTGGCTGTCCCCGAGAATTATGGACCATCGGGTTTGTTTATATACTTATTACTGGTCTGGGCGATCATGATCGCACTTTTGTTTTTCATCAGCAGAAGCTTCAGCGAAAATATAAAAGGCGAGCGCAAGAAAGGCGGGGAGGCCGACGCCGATGTTTAGTCCCCAAACCGTCATTGCCGCCTTTTGCGCATATGTGGCAATCCTTTTTATGATCGCACTCTGGGTCGAAAGAAAGGCCGGAGC
>DASPQI010000252.1:0-7946 GCA_035625045.1 Syntrophales bacterium
TTGTTAAGCGGACATCCTCCCTTACACCGCTTGCCCTTAACACAGGGCCCACACAGCCTAACTGCAGTGCCTGCTCTTTCGTTACAATGCCGATGCCCACGGTTCTACCCTTTACCGTATAATCGTTTGCTATAATTTTTGTTAAAGATTCACTTTCTTTGCGGATGATACCAAGTGTATCGATGATTACCTGTCTCTGTTCGGCGTTAATATCCCGCCGTAAACCACCGACGATATTCACTGACTGAATAACCCTGTGTCCCGCAGTCATCTCCAGGAGGTCTAATACCTGTTCTCTTATGCGCCAGAACTGATAGTACATGCTTTCGAAACCGAATGAGTCGGCAAAGCACCCTAACCAAAGGAGATGGCTGTGGGTGCGGGACATTTCCGCCCAGATCGTGCGCAAATACCGGACACGGGGCGGTATTTTGACCGGCCACAGTTTTTCCATGACCTCAGCCACAGTAGCGCCATGGATGAAGCTGCAGATTCCGCAGACGCGTTCGCAGATGTAGATGTTCTTGGCATATTCATGTAATTCACATGCCTTCTCTATTCCCCGGTGTCCGTAACCGATTACCGGTACAGCATCTACTACTATCTCATCTTCGTAGGTAAGTTTTAATTGTATTGGTTCAGGTAATACCGGGTGCTGGGGACCGAAGGGAACTGTTGTGCGTGAGGCCATTAATTCTCTCCTATCGTATTGTATCCAACATGTGGTTTTAAAATTTGTTTTCTGATATCATAAAAAAACACTTGATGTCAAGTATTATAATATTTTAATATGTAGATACAAGGGGGTATTATGGTTCGGCGTAAGGCAGCTGACAATATGGAGGGACTGACCAACGAACTGATTGCAAAATTTTTTCACGGATTGTCAAACCCGGCAAGATTCAGAATCGCATTGGCATTGTTAGACAACAAAAAGAATGTCAGTGAACTCGTGAATGAATTGGGGATGAAGCAATCGCAAATCTCAAATCAGCTCGTTTGTTTAAAATGGTGTGGTTATGTTTCCGCTCGGAAGGAAGGAAAATTCATATACTACCAGATTACGGACGAACGGGTCAGACAAATGATCAAGCTTGCGCGTCAGATTGTCGCTGATAATGCAGAGCACATCAGAGGTTGCACAAGAATGTAGATAAAATCAAATTGCCTGCCGGGTGTACAGACTGCTCAATATAATATACGATGACGACCTCGCTGCGGCAATTTGATTCAATATTTAATTAATAGGGGGTTAAGCGTAGGTGTCGGAAATATTTGATGCTGGCAGTCTGGGGCAATGGATCAGGAGGCTTACACCTGAAGAGCGAACCCTGAGGCTTGCAGCTTTTTATGGAATTTTGAATGGCAGGGCATTAAGTGTTGATGAATTATCACTTCGGTTGGGATTTGCTGTAGACAGGGTTCAAGGATATATTACTGATATGGTTAGTCGAGGATTGTTAGTGATTGATGAACAGGAAACCGTTGTTGGAAGTCATGGTTTATCACTTATTCCGACAAACCATCGATTACATGTCGAAGGCCGGAATCTTTTTACCTGGTGCGCTGCCGATGCTGTAGGAATACCGGCTGCTCTTGGCGCTAATGCAAAGATTATTTCGCGATGTATTCAATGTAACGGTCACATTGAGATAGTCATGAATAAGGGCGAAATTCAATACTCCAGTCAAGAGGATGTCTGCATATGGGTTGTTGAAGCGGACCTTGGCCAGTCGATTGTTGGCTCAACTTGACCGCAAATCAACTTCTTTTGCTCAGTTGAGCATTTTAACGAATGGAACAAGAACCGGAACAAAGGCAGCCTGCTTACTTTAGCCGACGGAGTGAAACTGGGTGTGTGCTGGTGGGAGGATATTTCAGCGGGATATGCAAAGCAGCGAATGGTGCGGGAGCGTTAATGGAGAGTGAAAGCTACGGACTACAACTGATCATCTTCCATAATTCCCCAAAAGGATTTTTCACCCTTCCTAAGCAAAGCATCGGCAGGAATTTCAATTTTTTGTTTCAAACACGAAGAAATATTATACTAAATTGATTATAATAGGGGTAGTGTAGGAAATATTATCTGAAACAGGGCACCTGCTCTCCACTTCATGAATAAACGCTTCCTTCTCTTCCTTCGACATGTCCGAGTCAATACTTACAGTAACTTTTATACCGGTGAAACCGGGTCTGTTTTCTTTGCATTTGCCCATCAACGTCTCCAGATCGAACGCACCTTCGACTTTCATGTCCATGCCGTGCAATTTGATCCTCTTCTGGTTGGCGATAATCCTTGCTACTGTGCCTATGCAGCCTGCAAGAGATGCGAATAAATATTCAAGGGGGGTCGGTCCTGCATCAGTCCCGCCGCCTGCCTTCGTTTGGTCGACATACATGGTATGATCCCCCGCTCTTACTTCAATCTTAAACTTGTCATCAAGTTTTGCTTCAATGCCTATTGTCTTCATCTTTGCCATTTTTCCCCCTCCAGAAGTTATTTAACTTTATTTATCACAAACGGTCTCTTTTTGAAATTATGACACCCTCCCGTCTTATCAAACTCCTTGACACTCAATCGCCATCTTTCTATACTCACTTAGTTTAAAATAAAATCTTATTAATGTTTCAAATATGTCTGACATTTGCACACATTACCGCTTTATCCTTGTATTTCTGTTGCTCCTGTTCGTGCCCGTACAGGTAGCGGCCCGTGAAGAAGCACTCCCCCATAATGAAAAAGTCATCGTCGTCGGCGGCAATATAAACTATCCCCCTTATGAGTTTATCGACAGAGATGGCATCCCATCAGGATACAATGTTGACCTCACAAGAGCTATCGCGGACCTGATGGGGTTCAAAGTAACGTTCCGACTTGGGGCATGGAGGGATGTCCGCAAGGCCCTGGAGACGGGAGAGGTTGATATACTCCAGGGCATGTCCTATTCTGAAGGAAGGGTAAAGATAGTTGATTTTGTCCGCCATACCATTGTGAACCATTCCATATTTGCCAGGCAAGGCGTGCCGGCTGTTCATTCGTTGAAAGAGCTTGAAGGGAAAGAGGTCGCCTTTCAAGGCCGCGGGTTCATTCATGACTATCTTGCCGAAAAAAATCTGCACGTGAAACCCGTGTTGACAGATACACCGGCAGAGGCATTGCGTCTGGTTGCTTCCGGCGCATATGATTATGCAGTGGTTGCAAATTTTCCGGCCGCGTATATTATCAAAGAGCTGCGGCTTACGAACGTTGTACCCGTCGCAAAAAGCGTTATCTCCGTGGATTACTGTTATGCCGTGAAGAAGGGCAACGCAGAGCTGCTGGATCACTTTGACGAGGGTCTCGCTATCCTCAAGAATACTGGACAGTATCAGGCGATACATGACAAGTGGCTCGGCGTTCTTGAGGCTGAAGGCATTCCCTGGGAAAAGGGCATCCAATATGGCGGTATTGTTGTTTTCCTGTTTCTCATCATACTTGGAGCGGCTGCGCTGTGGTTAAGAATGCTCAGGAAACAGGTGGCAATCAGGACCGAAGCCCTTGAAAATGAGGTGCAGGAAAAAAAGCGCGCCATGGAAGAGCTGCGGCTTCAGCAACAGCAACTGGTGCAGGCAGACAAGATGGCCTCCCTCGGCATCCTTGTGTCGGGAGTCGCTCACGAAATCAACAATCCCAATGGGTTGATCCTTCTCAATATGCCGCTCATCATCGATTATTTTAAGGATACCGAATCGATTATCGAGGCTTACTATAGAGAGCAGGGCGATTTTCAGGTGGCAGGGCTACCCTATTCACGGGTGCATACCAAGCTGGCGTCAAAGCTTTCAGAAGTACAGGACGGCGCGAAGAAAATTAGACGTATTGTGGACGACCTGAAGGACTTCGCGAGGCGCGATGAGTCGGCGCACAACGATCTATTGGATTGTAATGCCACTGTCCAGAAAGCAGTGAGGCTTGTTGAGAACACAATACAAAAGTCGACGAGCTGTTTCGTAGAACATTACGCAGAGGCAATTCCGAAAATCAAAGGGAACGCACAACGTATCGAACAGGTCGTGGTGAATTTGATACTGAATGCATGTCAGGCCCTGAAAAATAGTGAGGGAGGGATATACATTCATACGGCATACGACCGTCAACGAGGAGACGTTGTTCTGGAAATTCGCGACGAGGGTGAGGGAATCGCAGCCGAGAACATGGCGCGCCTGACAGATCCCTTCTTTACTACCAAGAGAGATCGGGGCGGCACCGGACTCGGGCTTTCCGTTTCGGACGGCATAATCAAAGAGCACCGGGGCGTTCTTGAGTTTGCATCGACCCCGGGTCAGGGTACGACGGTCACCGTCCGTCTCCCTGCGGTTATTGAAGAGGTGAAGGCATGAATCAAAAAATGTATCCCGCATTCGGCGTCTTGCTTGTCGATGACGAGCCTGCGTGGCTCGATTCCCTGAGTCTTTCCCTCGAAAGAATTGCGGGTATAACAAATACTATACTTTGCCAGGACAGCAGGCAGGTTATGGACATCCTTTCCGAGCGGGATATCGGTCTCATCCTTCTTGACCTTACAATGCCGCACCTTACCGGTGAAGAACTATTGAGAATGATCACAGAACAGCATCCTGAAATAGCGGTAATTGTCATTACGGGAATGAATCAGATTGAGATTGCTGTCAAATGCATGAAACTCGGTGCCTTTGAATACTTTGTTAAGACCGCGGAAGAGGATCGACTCGTCACGGGGGTTTTTCATGCTGTAAGGATGGTTGAACTTCAGCGGGAGAACCGGGAGATGGGCAGCCGTCTTTTAGATGGTTCCCTTGAATACCCCGAGGCATTCGCCGGCATCAAGACAAAGAGCAGGAAAATGCTTTCCATCTTCCTGTACATTGAGTCAATAGCGAAGAGCGCTCAACCAATTTTCATCACCGGGGAAAGCGGCGTGGGAAAAGAGCTGGTGGCGCGGGTGAGCCATGAAATCAGCGGGTGTACAGGCGAAATGGTTTGCGTAAATGTGGCCGGGTTGGACGACAACATGTTTGCGGATACACTATTCGGTCATGTAAAGGGAGCGTATACCAGCGCTGATATTGCCCGAAGCGGCATGATAGAAGAGGCGGCACACGGTACGCTGTTTCTGGATGAGATAGGCGATCTGAGCATCCCATCGCAAGTCAAATTATTGCGCGTCCTTCAGGAAGGCGAGTACTATCCCCTAGGCAGTGACAAGCCGAGACGGAAGACGGCAAGGGTTATTGTGGCAACAAATCAGGATATATCGGCAAAGCTTGCCGCCAGCCAGTTCAGAAAAGATCTATACTACAGGCTGCAGACCCATAAGGTGAATATACCACCCCTCAGGGAGCGAAAAGAGGATCTGCCTTTGCTGCTGGATACTTTTCTCGAGGAAGCCGCAACGGATTTTGCAAGGAAGAAACCGGCAGTACCAAAAGAATTATTGAATCTCCTGGAGACATATTCATTCCCCGGCAATGTCCGGGAATTGAGATCCATGGTATATGACGCGATATCACGGCACAGGTCGGGCATCCTTTCGATGGATTCCTTTGTAAGGGCCATGGGCCGGCAGGAATATTTCGATGTTCTTGTCAGTCCTGGAAAAGCAGACGAGGCGAATATCTTTGCCGGGTTCGGAACACTGCCGACATATAACAAGGCTCTCAAACTCCTGACAGATGAAGCAATGGTGCGGGCTAAGGGCAATCAGTCTCTTGCGGCCCGCCTGTTGGGCATATCCCAATCGGCCTTGAATAAACGGCTAAAAAGGACGGAAAGCTCAACCGAGCCAGACTAGAAAAGCCTATGAAATAATTCATACCTGCGGTATTAGGCAATACACTGCACTCTTTTGTATTTATTCAGATTTCTCTGAATATTCCTCAATGCCTATAATTTTTTTCATACCCTGAAATAGTTGACATTGAGACTGCAATGACAACTTTCATTGTAATATCAATGTGTTTGTGACAACACCCCACCCTGGCATTCCTCTTGCTCTAATAAGTTACCAAGACAAAGTAAATAATAGTGAGCCTTCCCTATGTTTTGTGAGTGGGAGGACTCACACTTACAGTTTTCCCCTGGTATTTAACTAATAATAATTTAATATTTCCAAAGATAGATAATTGTTTATAATGATGTTGTCTAAAGTTATCCAACCTATAAACGAAATTTCTTAAAATCTGAGTAACCATGGACAGTCCACAGCCTAAATTAATAATATCAGGATGAGGAGGAAATATGACTGAACGAGTTACAGAAGACGCCAAGAGTTGGGTGAAGAAGGCCGCGGCTTTTTATAAAGCTTCCGGAAAGAGAATCGCCCTGGGTGAATTTACAAACCCCTATGGTGAGTTTGTTAAGGATGAAATGTATATTTACGTGTTAAGCCCCAATGGGACCATGCTGGCCCACGGGGTCAATGAAAAGTTTGTCGGAGAGGACTTCACCGACGTTAAGGACTATGACGGCAAGAGTTTTATCAAAGAGATCGTCAAAACCGCCAACGCTGAGGGGAGCGGCTGGGTGAACTACAAATGGTACCAACCTATAACCGGACAGGTGCTGCCCAAGGAGACGTATTTTGAAAAGGTTGATGACCTGATCATCTGCAGCGGCGACTATAGGGAATACCCCATGGGAGTAACCCTTCTCCATGACCCGATGCTCAACAAGGGCACCGCCTTCACCGAGTCTGAGCGACACGCATTGAAACTACAAGGTCTGCTGCCGCCTCATGTGCAAACACAGGAAGAGCAGGCGGGGCGCGTTATGGATAATTTCCGGAAGAAACCTACCGACCTCGAACGTTATATTCAACTGGTCAGCCTTCAAGACCGCAATGAGACGCTCTTTTACTACGTCTTGATGAAAAATATCGAAGAAATGATGCCCATTATCTACACGCCAACTGTCGGCAAGGCCTGCCAGGAATTCGGCCATATATTCCGCCGTCCCCGCGGCCTTTATCTATCGATTAATGATAAAGGCAGCATTGCCAAGATTCTGGAGAACTGGCCTTACAAGGATGTGCGTGTCATCGTCGTGACCGACGGCGAGCGCATCCTCGGCCTCGGCGATCTCGGCGCGTTCGGCATGGGCATCCCGGTCGGGAAGCTGTCGCTCTATACGGCCTGCGCCGGCATTCATCCGTCGTACACCCTGCCGGTATTCCTTGACGTCGGCACGGAAAACAAGGCCTTGCTTGATGATCCGCTGTATACGGGCATCTTCCAGAAACGCGCCCGCGGAAAGGCCTACGATAAATTCGTGGCGGAATTCATCAGAGCCGTGCAGAAAGTTTTCCCGCGAGCGCTTATTCAACTCGAGGATTTCGCGAACATCAACGCCTTCCGTCTTCTTGACGAATTCAAAAACCGGTCATGCCTGTTCGATGACGACATCCAGGGCACCGCCGCAGTGGCGCTGGCGGGTGTTTATTCCGCAATGCGTCTGACGAAGGGTGAGTTCAAGAACCAGACGTTTCTTTTCCTTGGCGCCGGCGAGGCCGGGATCGGTATCGGCGACCTGATCGCTTCCGCGCTCATCGACGAAGGTATGCCTGAGGAGGAAGCCCGCAGACACTGCTGGTTTATCGATTCAAAGGGTCTGGTGGTGAAGAGCCGCACAGACCTTGCCGGGCATAAACTCCCCTACGCCCATGAAAATCCGCGCTGCCCGGATCTTCTTTCGGCAATCCGGTCGCTAAAACCCACGGCATTAATCGGAGTGTCGGGAACTCCCAAAGGCTTCACGCAGCAGATTGTGGAAGAGATGTCGAAGCTGAATGAGCGCCCCATCATCTTTGCGCTTTCGAATCCGACCTCCAAGGCGGAATGCTCGGCAGAAGACGCTTACACCTGGTCGGATGGCCGCGCAATCTTCGCCAGTGGAAGTCCGTTTCCGCCCTTCACTTATAAGGGAAAGACCT
>DASPQI010000253.1:0-2826 GCA_035625045.1 Syntrophales bacterium
CAATGATTAACCTTAGGATTGCAAGGAAGTATGAGTCAGGGGTAATAGATTGAAATTTTTATGAAACGGTTAATGAATCAGGGAAAATTCAGAGGGAATTCAGAAAATAGTTGACATGTCTTTTTTGAAATGGTAATACCCCGCACAATTAAGTATATCCACCGTTATTGACAATTAAATTGCCAATATCTCTAATGCACGATCTAATCAAGTTACGGACTTTTTTATGATGATGTTGCAATCAAAATTCAAAAAGAAAAAAATCTCCATAAACATTTATAATTTATTCGTAAAAATAATTTGTTCTTCGTGGGAGGTGACAGTTAAGTAGATTGTGAATGTCGTTTCTGACATGAAACACATCAGAGAAATATCACGTTGGAAAAAAAGTACAACTGATGGACTTAAAAAAAATTGAAACTGAGGCAGTATCTCAGAAAGAGGCCGAATAAATGTTTGGTAAAGTAAGTTCAAAAATAAAGTCCGTTTCCAAGCTGAAATACGATGAGAAACCGTTTGAGCATTGGGGCCTAACCTCCAAAGAGGTTAGAAAGATAACGGAAAAGAAAGACCATGGCCTCTATGACAAGAGGATGACCCTCAAGGATGCGGTAGCCAAATATATCAAAGACGGCATAAACCTCGGAGTCGGCGGTTTTGTGAATACAAGGGTTCCCGCCGCAATCATTCATGAAATAATCAGGAAAGGTGTTAAGAACCTCACCCTTTCTTTCCAGTCCAACTCAATCTGTCTAGAATGGCTTGCCGGCGCCATGATTGTTGCTCCAGAAAAAGTATCTATAAGACGCGTAGAGTTAGCCTGGTGGGGCTATGAATTGATAGGGATCGCTCCTCTTTGGAGGTACCTGGTTACTAACAGGATAGTCGAAACCGATGATTATACTAATTACGGTATGTCGGTGCGGTTCAAAGCCGGGGCCATGGGCATCCCCTTCATCCCCGTGAGAGATCATGGCGGGACAGATATGGAACTGGTAAACAGGGGCAAAATGATTGAATGTCCTTTCACGGGGCAGAATATTTACCTCCTCCCGGCCTGCAATCCCGATGTTGGCATCGTTCATACTACTGCAGCTGATATGTATGGTAATGCGAGGATCTTCGGTGCCCTCTGTACATGCCCGGAAATTGCGCAAGCATCTGCTTACACCATCATGACAACCGATAAGGTTATTCCCACCGAAACAATCAGAAAATATCCTAATCTGACGGAAATTCCCTATGTATGCGTGGATGCTGTTGTTGAACAGCCCTTCGGATGCTATCCTGGTGCATGTTATGGGTACTACTGGTTCGATATGGATCATATCAGGATGTACAGAGGAATCTGTGATGAATTCAGGAAAACTGGGAACAAAGACGGCCTGAAGAGGTATTTCAATGACTATATATTCGGCTGTGAAACATTTGACGATTTCCTGGAAAAAACAGCTGGTTACAAAAAACTTCGTTATTTAAAGGAAATGGACGGCGGTCAGCCTATCTATACACTGTAATGGGACTGTGAGATATCAATAAAGAGGTAAATGCAATGCCGGAATACAGTGCCTTTGAAATGATTGCTTTTACAGGATCAAGACAATTGGAAGATAGAAAGATTGTCTTTGTGGGCACGGGGCTCCCCATCATTGCTGCCATGCATGCCCAGCTTACCCATGCCCCAAATCTCTATATGATATATGAGGCAGGGTCGCTGGCTCCTATCTTGGAGATTGGAATGCCCCTATCCGTGGGTGATACCCGAGCAGGTCGCAAAGCGTGCTTCTTGAAAGGTCTGTGCGCGGTTTTCGAACTTACGCAGAGAGGGTTTGCAGATTATGCCTTTATCGGAGGCGCTCAGATCGATATGTACGGTAATATCAGTTCCACGATTGAAGGAAGTTACTACAACAAGCCCGATATCAGATTCCCGGGGAGCGGCGGTGCCGGAGCAATGGCGGCTAACTGCGGCAAGACCATAGCAATTATGGCTCTAGAGAAAAGAAGATTCTGTAAACAAGTAGACTTCATCACCAGTATAGGTTACGGGGACGGCTCTCCCGACTATAGAGAGAAAGCGGGTGTTATGGGCGGCGGTCCCTATAGGGTTATTACCCAGCAGGCCCTGTTTGGTTTTGATGAGAAGACCAGGAGAATGAAGCTTCTGGAAGTCAGACCTGGATTCACTCCGCAGCAGATACAGGACATGATTGAGTTTGAATTAATTATTCCTAAAAACGTGCCGGAAATGGCAGAACCGACAGAAGAGGATCTGCATCTGCTCCGGGATGTCGTTGACAAAGAGGGTTACTTCTTGAAGAGGGTTGTCAAGAAATAATTTTATACCAAAATCCTAAAGAAAGGAGGTTAGGAGTAGACATTTAAGAGGCGTATTTATAACACGGTTAACGGAGTCATCGTGCAACGATGTTTTAAACTTGGAATATCATGTCGTTCGCAATGGCTATAGATTAGGAATCATTATTATTTAACGCGTTTTTTTATTCATGTTTTATTCGTTGAAAGGAGGGTTTAGATAATGGCGGAAGAAGTAAAAGCAACTATGCCCAGATGGATTCCCCTTTTGTGCGGGGTATTGGGCAGCACCACGTGCGGTGCGCTTTTATATGCTTGGAGCGTGTTTATTAAGCCGTTAAACGCGGAATTCGGTTGGTCCCGGGCGGAGATCGCTATGGCCTTTGCGATCTGCTGTCTGATCTTTGGATTAATGACATTTCCTGCCGGGCGTATAAGCGACAAATTCGGTCCAAGGCCCGTTGTTGTAGCGGGGGGTATCATTCTCGGTATCGGGTTCGTTTTGTCCGG
>DASPQI010000254.1:0-2500 GCA_035625045.1 Syntrophales bacterium
GGAGGCCAAGAGGGCCGGGTTACTTCACGACATTGGAAAGGCAGTAGATCATAAGATAGAGGGGACTCATGCAGCAATCGGTGCTGATTACGCAAAGCGGTTCGGTGAGTCTCACAGGATTGTTCAGGCCATTGCCACCCACCATGATGATGGTCGAACCAACACGCTCCTGGGGGTTCTTATACAAGCGGCTGACAGTTTGTCGGCAGCAAGACCTGGGGCACGCAGGGAAATGATTGAAACATATGTCAAACGTTTGGAGGAGCTTGAAAATATCGCAAATTCTTTCAGTGGAGTTGATAAATGTTATGCCATACAGGCAGGAAGAGAGATACGCATACTCGTAGAAAATGAAAAAATCTCTGACGATGATGCGGCCATGCTCTGTAGGGATATCATCAAAAAGATTGAAACTGATTTAACGTATCCCGGTCAGATAAAAGTGACGGTAATCAGGGAAACACGGATTTCTGATTATGCGAGATAGGAAACGCATGATATGAAGATATTATTGGTAGGCGATATCGTCGGTAAACCGGGAAGACGGGCGGTACGTGAACTTTTGCCTGAAGTCATTTCGGAACGTCAAATTGATTTTGTAATTGCTAATTGCGAAAATGCGGCTGCAGGATTTGGTGTAACAAGGGATATCATTGAAGAGCTTTACAGCAGCCAGATCAACGTCCTGACTTCAGGGAATCATATATGGGATAAAAAGGAGATTAATGAATTTGCCGAAGAATATGTAACGCTTCTCAGACCTGCTAACTATCCTGATGGTTTACCTGGCTGGGGAAGCGTAGTTATGCCGAATTCGTCGGGGATACATATCGGTGTCATAAATCTGATGGGGAGAGTCTTTATGAAGCCCCTTGAATGTCCCTTCAGGACGGCCGAAAGAGAGATTGAAAAAATTAAGAACAGGGCGAAGATTATTATTATAGATTTCCATGCTGAGGCAACATCAGAGAAAGAGGCAATGGGATGGTTTCTTGATGGCCGGGTCAGCGCTGTCCTAGGCACGCATACGCATGTACAGACTGCCGACGAGAGTATCTTGCCAGGCGGGACTGCTTATATAACGGACGTGGGTATGACAGGCCCTTTTAACTCTATCATTGGAATTAGAAAGGATGATATTCTCAAAAGATTTTTGACCCAGGTGCCGAATAAGTTCGAGGTAGCTAAAGATGATGTTCGACTTCAAGGTGTCATTATCGATATTGATGGGAAAAGCGGCAGGGCCAGGGGGATTGAAAGGTTAACCGTAAGTTTAAGAAATTGAAAAGTATTAGACCCGGTAAGCAGCATACTGGCAACATTAAAGTTGAATGCGACATGCTCAAATAAGATAACGGGTCAAATCGGACTAACCCTTCTCATTAATCTATGGAGAGCGGATATTGAAGAGCGTATATGATGTATTTGCCGAAAGAGGATTTGTAGAACAAGTTACGGATGAGGCGGAGCTCAAAGAACTTCTGCGGAATGAGAATATAACTTGTTATATCGGCTTTGATCCCACTGCAACAAGCCTGCACATAGGGAGTCTTGTTCCGATAATGGCTCTCATGCATATGCAAAAATATAGCCACAAACCGATTGTTCTGATCGGGGGGGGGACAGGCCTGATTGGAGATCCGAGCGGTAAATCTGAAATGCGACAGATTCTTACCCGCAAAGAAATTGACTACAACGCGTCGTGTTTGAAAAAACAGCTGTCGAAATATATAGATTTTGGAAGGGATAAAGCTCTGTTATTAAATAATGCGGAATGGCTGACTAAGCTTAAGTATGTTGAATTTCTGCGGGATATAGGAAGGCACTTTAGCGTAAATAAGATGCTGGCAGCGGAAAGTTACAGGATACGCCTGGAGACAGGACTGAATTTTATTGAATTTAATTACATGCTCCTCCAAGCCTATGATTTTTTATATCTGTTCAAAAAATACGGCTGTATTCTTCAAATGGGTGGGAATGACCAGTGGGGTAATATGCTGGCCGGGAGTGATCTGATAAGGAGGATCGAAGGGAAAAATGCCTTCAGCATGACATTCCCTCTTATTATTACATCCCTTGGAAGTAAGATGGGTAAAACTGAAAAAGGAACGGTGTGGCTGGATCTGGAACTTACATCTCCTTATGAATATTATCAATTCTGGATTAATACGGATGATGCCGATGTTGAGAGATTTCTTGCACTATTCACCTTCTTACCCATGGAAGAGATAAAAGAAGTTCAGAAACTGGTTGATGTAAGATTGAACATGGCCAAGGCCGTCCTGGCCTTTGAGGCGACAAAGATTACTCATGGCCGAGAAGCGGCAATCGCTGCATGGAAGTCCTCGGTGACGGCTTTTAGTACCAAACCTGTGGGAAAAGACATTTTTCCGTCTAGTGATATACCTAGAGAGGATACGAAACGGGATGTTTCAGCCATACCCTCCACAGTGAAATCCAGGTCTGAACTTGAAGTGGGCATTCCCGCCTTTAAGCTTGC
>DASPQI010000254.1:10000-30025 GCA_035625045.1 Syntrophales bacterium
CGACCTTTTATGAATTGCCGGAGATAAACCAGAAGGTGATTCTTCATATACACACGCATGTAAGACAGGATGATATCAGTCTTTTTGGATTTGGCACCGGGGAAGAGAAAGGGGTGTTCGAGTTGATGATTTCAGTCTCCGGAATTGGCCCCAAATTGGCGCTGAATATCCTGTCGGGCATATCAGCTGAGGAATTAGTCAGGGCAGTGTCTCTCGGAAATTTGGAGCGGTTGGTGGCTATACCCGGAGTCGGCAAAAAGACAGCGGAAAGAATGATCCTTGAACTTAAAGACAAGGTGGTCAAACTGAGCACGTACGAGGCGGTCTACAGGGATAACGGCGATATCAGAGTGTATGATTCTATCATAGATGATGTCCTGTCAGCCCTTGTTAATCTGGGGTACAAAGGTCATAGGGCCAGGGAAGTGATGGATAAAATCATCAAAGAATCCCCTGAAACGCTGACTCTGGATATCATGTTAAAAAAGGCCCTGAAAATCCTGGCTGGTTAAAGGGCAACCCGGTTTTTAGACGCATTAAGCACTTGAAGATTAAGATATGGAAGCAAAAACCCCCCTCATTAGTCCCGCGATTCAAGATGGTGAAAAAGGCTTTGAAAATTCTTTGCGTCCGAAAAGGCTTGCCGAGTATATCGGGCAGGAGAAGATTAAGAATAATCTTTCCATATTCATTGAGGCTGCAAAGCAGAGGAATGATGCCCTCGATCATGTCCTTATTTACGGCCCCCCGGGCCTCGGGAAAACCACTCTTGCCTATATTATGTCCAGGGAGATGAGTGTTGATATCAAAGTGACCTCGGGGCCGGTGATTGAGAGGCCTGGAGATTTGGCGGCTATCCTGACAAATCTGCATGAGCATGATATTCTCTTTATTGACGAGATTCATAGGCTTTCTCACGTCGTTGAAGAAATATTATACCCCGCGATGGAAGACTACCATATCGACATTCTCATTGGTCAGGGACCGTCGGCACGTTCAATGAAACTTGAAATACCCAGGTTTACTTTGGTCGGTGCCACAACAAGGGCCGGTTTGCTGACATCACCTTTGCGGGATCGGTTTGGCATGAGTTTCAGGCTTGATTTTTATACACCTGGAGAACTTGCTGTTATTATAAAAAGGTCAGCCAAGATTCTATCCATCGATATCGACTGTGAAGGCGCAGAGGTAATGGCAAAGCGCTCTCGGGGAACACCGCGCATAGCTAATCGCCTGCTCAGGCGGGTGCGGGATTTTGCCCAGATAAAGGGAGAAGGGTTTATCGATAAAAAGGTGGCGACTGATGCCCTGGAAATGTTTGAAGTTGATCATAAAGGTTTTGATTATATGGACAGAAAGATACTGCTGACGCTGATTGATAAATTTAATGGCGGTCCAGTGGGAATTGACAGTATCTCATCTGCTATTGGTGAGGAAAGAACCACGATTGAGGATATCTATGAACCTTTCCTAATTCAGGAGGGTTATCTGCAAAGGACAGCAAGGGGAAGGGTTGCTACGAAGATAGCCTATGAGCACTTTGGCAAGAAGTGGCTGGAAGATGGTCAGAAGGGACTCTTCTGAAGAAATCGAAGCACGAAATTCTAATTTCTAAACAATTTCGAAATCCAAATATCCAAAAAGTTTAGATTTTCGAATTTTAATGTTATGAAGCTTTTAATGCATATCTGTTGTGCCCCATGCACAATATATCCGTTAGAGATATTGAGGTCTGACAGGCATGATTTATACGGACTGTTTTATAACCCCAATATCCATCCCTATCGAGAGTACAAAAAACGTCTTGATACCCTGAAAACTTATGCAATTCAGGTTGGATTAAGTGTTACATATACTGAAGAGTATGATATGGAAAATTTTTTAAGAAATGTTGCGTTCAGGGAAAAAGATAGATGCCGCTATTGTTATTATGGACGTTTACAGCTGGCAGCTCATAGAGCTAAGGAGGGAGGATTCGGAGGGTTTACAACAACGCTCCTTTACAGCAAGTTTCAAGATCATTCAATGATTAAAAATATTGGGGAAAGCTTAGCGATTGAACATAAGATCAAATTCTATTATCAGGATTTTCGTTTAGGCTGGGAAAATGGTGTAAAAATTTCCAAAGAAATGGGTCTTTATAGGCAGCAGTATTGTGGTTGCGTTTATAGTGAAAAGGAAAGATTTTATCCTGTAGAATAAAACTCATACCTATACAGACGCTATTGTTTCGATATGTGTAGATCATGACGAAAGCGGGTTTGAAGCTGTAAGGTGGCATTGGAATTTTAGTACTGTGTCTTTTGTGACACAGGTATGTAGCTATGTTTTTATTTTTCATAAAGGGTGTGACATCAATTAGTTAGTATATTCAATATATTTCATACATTATGAAATATGATGATATCCCCACTAACATGTGGTATGTAAATTGCTATTGTAATTTTCCCTAAATTATTTTCACAGGCAGTAACGTGTACCTACAGAGAACAATCAAACAAGAGATAAATTGTCGGAATATCGGATTACATTCCGGAAGAAAAGTCAGCATGACTATAAAACCCTCCGGAGTTGATGAGGGTATTAGCTTTATTCGCAGGGATCTACCTGGTGAGGTCAGGATAAAGGCTGACTATAAAAATGTACGTGACACGATATTGGCTACAACTGTCGGTCTCAACGGGGCGACCGTTTCAACAGTTGAACATTTACTTTCTGCATTTTGTGGAATGGGCGTTGATAATGCCGTTGTTGAGGTTGACGCTCCCGAGATCCCCATTATGGATGGAAGTGCACTTCCTTTTGTTAATCTTCTGAAAGATGTCGGTACAGAAATACAAAATAAATGTAAGAAACTATTGGTGATCACAAAACCCGTTTCCGTCACGGATGGTGATGGTAAAGCGATGTTTCTACCGTCACCGGAGTTTAAAATTACTTATGATATAGATTTTGAACATCCCCTTATTGGTCGTCAATCTTTTCAAATGACTTTTTCCGATGTCTCTTACGAAAAGGATATCTGCGCAGCTCGCACATTTGGTTTTTTAAAGGACGTGGAATATCTTCAGGCAAAAGGTTTGGCATTGGGGGGGTCTCTCAGAAACGCTGTGGTGTTGGATGACAAAAGAGTAATTAATAAAGAAGGTTTAAGATGTCATGATGAATTTGTAAAACACAAAATTCTCGATGCTATTGGAGACTTATCGCTTTTAGGTACCCCCATCATAGGGCACTTTATTGCTTATAAATCGGGACATAAGTTAAATAATCTTCTCCTAAAAGAACTCATGGCTCACAAGGAATGTTGGAAGATGGTAAACCATATTGATAGAGACGGCAGCGAAGATGAACTAACACCCCTGAATATTCCATCCTTTCGTATCCTTGATACGGTTAAGGCCCAAATGCATATCGCATGAGTTAACTTTTCTTGTCTTTTATCTACTAATCCTCCCATAAATTACTCTTGCTTTTTAGAGCGCAGTTTCTTAGTATACCTCGTTAATAACCAAAACATTAAATAAATCTGTAGCTTTATGACTTGATGGAAAAGGAACATCAGTAGGATGTGACCATAACAATGTATGTTTTATTTGATGAAAAAGATATTTATTTACCATAACTGTATAAAAACTAAGGGTGGAGCAGGGTGTTTACATGCGTAGGCCGGTCATTTTTTTAGCTATATTTTTTGCCTGTTATTTATTTCTTGTTTTTCCCCTCAGCTCTTATAGTCGGGACGCGAAGATAGCGGATATTGTCGTCACTATCAGCGACTATCGTGTAACGGTTTATGCGAAGGTGACAAACTGTTTTACAAAAAAGATGGAATCAGCCATTTTGGCCGGTGTTCCTACTACTTTTACGTTCTTAGTTGATCTGTATCAGGAAAAGCCAGACTGGTTTGATGAAAAAATAATCGGCGCGGTTGTCAAACAAACGATTAAGTATGATAATGTTAAAAAAGTTTTTTATATATCATCAACGGGAGGCCAGAAACAGTCAGAGTTTCAGGAATTTGATGGAGCCAAGAAGGCCATGTCGGAACTGAATGGAATCGCCGTGTCATCAGTGCTGGACTTACGTAATGACAAATCATATTACATCTTGATAAAAGCGAAACTGGACGAGATAAGGCTTCCTCTGCATATGGAGTATGTATTATTTTTTGTTTCACTCTGGGATTTTGAAACTGACTGGCATAGACAGAAGATTGTTTTTTAATCGAACAGCAAAGAAAAACCGTCTCTCGCTTTCACGGGATGCAGTTAGTTATGCTTCATTACTTTTGTTACTATGCTGTCCTTTTTTTGATAGTTTTTAGCTCTTTGCGAGGACCGCGGATGTGGTTAAAGATATAAAAAAAATTGATGATCGGGAATTAAGAAGGCGTAAGAGAGAGCGTATTATCATGATTGTCACTATCTTTGTGATCGTCATGGTAAGTTTACTTGGAATTTACCTGTCTCGAAGGGAAGCCATCCTGCCCATCTCAAACAACGTGCTGATCTTCGGTCTAATTATTAATATCAATATCATCCTGATTCTCATAATTTTGATCTTGCTTCTCGTTTTTTTGATAGTCAGGAATGTCGTTAAGCTGCTCTTTGAAAGAAGACACGGGGTTCTCGGATATAGACTTCGGACAAAACTCGTGGCTGCATTTGTTTGTTTGTCTTTGATACCCACAGTTATTTTGTTTCTGGTAGCTATCAGCATTTTTTCTTACAGTATAGAAAACTGGTTTAATTTGGCGATCGGAGATGCGTTAAACAAAACCGTTGAGATCGCCCACGTATATTACCAGCAGACATCCGATTACGCGAAATATTATGCCAGACAGATCAGTGCAGATATCACTGGAAATCGTCTCTACGATCAGGAAAGAGCAGATTACTTAAAAACCCTAATTGAACAACGACAGAAAAATTATAAACTGGGTCTGCTTGAGGTTTATTTTAATAATCAAAAAAGGGACCTTCTTATAAAAGATCCTGATAATCCAAATATCGAGCCTCAACCATTAAGTCCGAAGATGCTTGAAGATGTTTTTACAGGCCAAGAAGTATCAGTTGTACAATCATCAAAAGTCGGTGATTTGATACGTGGCGTGGCACCTATCTATTCTTACATCAGTCCTGGGGAAGTCATAGGTGTCGTTGCAGTCGATTATTATATTCCCCCGGAACTTGTAAGGAAAATGGGGATCATTTCAAAAACATCAGAGCAATATGGTCAGATTACACTATTAAAAAATCCAATTAAGTTTACTTACATAATCATACTCTTTATTGTGACCTTCTTGATCATTTTTTCTGCAACTTGGTTCGGTTTATTTTTAGCCAAAGGGATAACAGTCCCCATACAGGATCTTGCTGAAGCAACGAACAAGATAGCCCGGGGTGAGTTGGACCACCAGATCAATATTGCGGCTGATGATGAGATAGGGATTCTCGTTGATTCTTTCAATAAAATGACAAAAGATCTGAAGAAAAGTAAAGAAGGTCTGGAGCAGGCAAACATTTATCTGGAGCAGCGAAGAAAATATATGGAAACAGTTCTCGGCAATGTATCTGCCGGTGTTATTTCAGTTGACAGTAATGATGTCATTACAACAATCAACAAGGCTGCCGAAACGATGTTGGATATACAGTCCGAAAAAGTTTTGAACAGACGCTTACAGGATGTTCTCATGCCGGAACATCTTGCGGTAATGGACGAATTGTATAAGGAGTTGAAGGAGGATGGAAAAGGTTTTATAGAAAGACAAATGGAGTTGATGCTTAAAGGCAAGGTATTGACTGTATTGATGACAATAACACTGATACATGATGATGATGGAAATTATATGGGTATGGTTGTTGTCTTTGAAGATCTCAGTCAGATTCGCAAAGCGGAGAGAGCGGCTGCATGGCGGGAGGTGGCCAGGAGAATGGCACATGAGATAAAAAACCCTTTGACACCCGTTCAACTCTCTGCCCAGCGGCTTCAGAAAAGATATGCTGAAAGACTGGGCGATGACGGTGCCATATTTAAAGAATGTACCAAGACTATAATAGATCAGGTCGATTTGTTAAAGAACCTTGTCAATGCCTTCTCTCGTTATGCTCAGCTGCCTGTTACTAATCCTATCCTAAGCGATCTCAATGAGGTTATAGGTGATTCCGTAATACTCTTCCAGGATGCTCACAAAGATATCCATTTTGATTATCAAAAAGAAAATGATATACCAAAATTGAATCTCGATTCCGAGCAGATAAAACGCGTAATGGTTAATCTGCTGGATAATGCTGTTGCAGCTATAAACAAACGGGATGGACTCATTGTGATTAAAACTTGCTATGATAAGGTTCATAAAAAGGCTAAGGTCGAGGTTGCCGACAACGGCAGCGGTGTACCATACAGTTATAAGGCGAAGATATTTGAGCCGTACTTTTCCACAAAAAAGTCCGGTACAGGGCTTGGTCTTGCAATCGTGAGCTCAATAATATCAGATCATCATGGCCATGTGAGCGTCAGGGACAATAACCCGACCGGAACCATTGTTGCTTTTGAATTACCTGTTCCAGAAGGTACGGACTCTGTCTGAAGTTAATGAAAGGCTAGTTTCTATTAAATAATATGCAGAAAACAATACTTATTGTAGATGATGAGAAGAGTATATGCCAATCTTTAGGTTCGATCCTCGCAGATGAGGGGTATGAAATCCTGTCTGCGGGCAGTGGAGAGGAAGCAATCAAAATAATCGAGGAAGACCCTCCCGGCCTTATTATCCTTGATATATGGCTTCCCGGAATTGACGGCATAGAAACTCTTAAGGCAATTAGATCGCGTTACCCCCAGATGCGGGTTATAATGATTTCCGGTCATGGAACTATTGAAACAGCGGTCAAGGCTACAAAGCTTGGGGCTTTTGATTTTTTTGAAAAGCCGCTGTCCATGGATAAGGTAATCCTCGTTGTTAATCACGTGTTCGAGTTGATACAATTAGAAGAGGAAAATAAATTATTAAAACAGAAAATCAGCCAGGACTATGAGCTTACCGGCACCAGTGCGCCTATCCTCGAATTAAAAGAAATGATCAGCATTGTCGCTCCTACGAATGCGTGGATTTTAATTATGGGGGAAAACGGAACCGGTAAAGAGCTTGTCGCCAGGTCGATACATAGGCTAAGTAAAAGGGCATTGAAGCCCTTTGTTGAAGTTAATTGTGCGGCTATACCCGAAGACCTGATTGAAAGCGAACTTTTCGGACATGAAAAGGGTTCCTTTACAGGCGCGACTGAAAAAAAGAGGGGCAAGTTTGATCTGGCTCATGAAGGGACGCTTTTCCTTGATGAAGTCGCTGATATGAGCCTGAAGGCCCAGGCGAAGATTCTCAGGATACTCCAGGAGAAGAAATTTGAGAGAGTGGGTGGAAATAGTCTAATCCCCACAGATGTCAGGGTGCTTGCAGCTACCAACAAGGAACTTGAACAAGAGATGGAAGCAGGGAGATTTAGACAGGACCTATATTACAGACTCAATGTCATCCCTCTGCGAGTTCCTCCATTGAGGGAAAGGAAAGAAGACATTCCCGTATTGGTAAATTGGTTTTTGAAAGAACTTACGATTAAAGAACGTGTGGAAGAAAAGACAATAGCGGACGATGCCTTGGTAGCACTAATGGAGCATGATTGGCCAGGTAATGTAAGGGAATTGAAGAACATTATTGAACGTCTCGTCATAATGATTCCCAGTAATGAGATATCCGCAAAAGACATCCCTCCGCTGGCTGAAAACCATCAGACGCCTGATTTAACAGTTCCATGGTTTGCCTCAGGTTCTTTCAGAACAGCCAAGACGGATTTTGAGAAAAAATACATCATGAAGAAACTACAGGAGTTCGATGGGAATATCTCAAAGACAGCAGAGGCTATTGGTATAGAGCGCAGTAATCTCCATAGAAAAATAAAAAGGTTCGGCCTCGACGACTTATCAAAATAATTTGAAGCTCTCCGCAGTAAGCTGCGGAAAATCTTCGATCCACAAGGAATAATAATGTTCAAGCTACGGGGGAATGCCCTCGCTGCTGGATTCAACAAGCATATTCTTACCTGTTTTATTATTCTTGCCGGCTGAGATCTGATAGGGAGAATTTGTTAGATGGCAGGAACATCATTCCCAGGATTATTATAATTCCCACAGCTATAAAGTGAAAAATAACTGAAAAGGTAAAAGCATCTGTCTTGGGAATGCCGAATAGTGAAAGCCCAAAAATACAGGAATAATGCCAATTTCCGACAAAACCAGGTGCTGTGGGTATACTGATCCCTATCATAAGAACAATCATCAATACAAAGGCAGCAGCCGGGGGAAGGGTAAACCCAAAAGCTAAAAACATTAAATAGATCGCAGCAACATCGATCAGCCATATCAAGACAGATAGAAGCGCGACGTGGATTAATGAATTAACATCAATTATTATTTTAAATCCGTCAATAAACTGGTGAAATAAATGGTTCAGCTTTAGTGTATATTTTTCAGGAAGTCTCCGGAATAGTGAGTTTAAAGCCAGGAGAGATGCTTCTTTTTTTATTATCATGAAAAACATGACCGCGAATATTGTCAGAGTAATCAGGAGAAAAATAACGCCGGATTTGATCAGCCATGTCGGAAATGAAATAAAGAATATTGCGAAAACAAAAATGAATAATACCGTAAGGCAGTCAAAGACACGCTCCACCAAAATAGTGCCAACGGCAGCGGACATACCGATTTGACTTTTATTCGTAATCAAGTAAGGGCGCGCCAGTTCACCAATCCTCGCCGGGAATGCTATAATGGCTAAAAACCCTACGCTTGTTACGGAAAAGAGAGAGAGCTGATCAACCTTTTCTATGGGGCTGAGTATGACTCCCCAGCGCCAGGATCTCAAGACCTGCATCAGAAAAAGGATTATCAGGACGGATATCACATATCCGTATCGGACAGTCTTAAACCCATCAATGACATCTTGAAAATTAATTCCCCTGATAGATAGGTAAACAAGAACGGCACCAATGATAATTCCCACCGTCAGCTTTTTTTTCATCACACATTCCAGTCAATGGACATAGACGATATGGGTCTTATTGTCTTCAATTTTTGAGATTATCGCTTATCCTGTCATTGAGGAGCTGGGATGAAAGCTTATTACCCATAATGCCGACACGTGTGGCAACGGTGGTCACATTTCTGTCTTTATAAGAAACCGTAAACTGAACTTTTTCATCGTTAATGAGCGCACTAATTGTTCCTGTACCAATCCCTTTGGACGGTTCAACATCCAGACCGTGCATATCCGCTACAGTTTTTTCACAGGCAGACCATACCCTGTCGAATGGATAGTAGTAATCAGTCTTTCCCTCACCATTGATGTAAAAATATGTTCCTGAACCTGCACCGACTGCGGCGGCACCGAGCCCGAGGACTGCGCAACCGGAAATGAAAAAAATACCCATGACAAATAATAAGCAATATATCCGTTTAACCATAAGCTCTCCTTTCCATACAGGATATTTGAATTACAAATATCTTTTCACTCTCAGGTCATGACAAAACATTTTAAAATTAGCTGACGCTCATATATAAATTATGTTTTCCCAATTGTCCATTTTTATTATTAGAGATTTAGTGAGTATGGTTGTTCAATATTTAGTATTGCAAGATTTGAAGCAGGTCTCAGGATTGCTGATCAGCAAACTCAACTGATTTATAACTATTCGCCGCTTAATTTGGCAAATTCTTTAAGTAGATCTTCCTGTTTTTTATTCAGGTCAGTAGGTATCATGACCACAGTTTCAACAACTTGATCACCACGCCCGAATCCCCTCAAGTGAGGAATACCTTTCCCCTTAAGACGGAATATTGCGCCGCTTTGCGTTCCTTTCGGGATCTTGAGTTTTTCCGTACCGTTTAGGGTCGGTACCTCGATAGTTGCACCCAGGGTTGCCTGGACGAATGAAATCGGAATACAGCAGTATATATTATTATCTTGTCGTTCAAAGAATTCGTGCGGCTCTACATGGATAAAGACGTAGAGGTCACCATTTGGTCCGCCATAATCTCCCTCTTCGCCTTCTCCACGGAGTCTCAAACGTGAACCCGTTTCAACCCCGGCAGGGACTTTTAGATGGACAGTTTTTGTAACTCTTGCCCTGCCTATCCCTCTGCAGTTTTTGCACGGTTTGGTGATAACTTTTCCCTGTCCTCTGCATTGAGGGCATGTACTGCTGATGGTGAAGAAGCCGCTTGATTGGGTTACCTGACCCCTGCCATTACATTGGCGGCATGTCTCCGGTGCAGTTCCTTGCGCAGCTCCCGATCCCTGGCATTCCTGACATCTTTCTGCTTTTGCCACGTCAATATCGAGAGACGTCCCGAAGGCTGCATCCATGAATGATATGTTGAGATCATAACGAAGATCGGCCCCGGAACGCTGCACGGTCCTTGACCTTGATCTGCCCGTCCCGAAACCGAAGATATCTTCAAAGATATCACTGAAGCTTGAAAAGATATCGTCAAATCCTGAAAAGCCTTTAAATCCTATTCCATTTAGCCCTTCATGGCCATAGCGGTCATATATTTCTCTCTTTTCTCTATCGCTTAAGACCTCGTAGGCCTCTGCCGCCTCTTTAAACTTTTCCTCTGCTTCTTTATCACCGGGGTTTCTGTCCGGATGATACTGCATCGCCATTTTTCTGTAATTTTTCTTTATATCCTCTTCAGTAGCGTTTCGGTCTACTTGGAGGCATTCATAATAACAGCGCTTTGCCATACAAACAAAATTCTTTTCTAAATGGGATTAAATATTATTAAAAATAATAACATTTTTTGACATGTCAATATATTAAATAATATGTTTATTTGATAAGACGGTTAAGGACTTCCTCATATTTTATCATTGTTTTTTCAATAATTTCCTTGGGAAGCACCGGAGCAGGCGGTTTTTGATCCCAGTCGATTGATATTAGATAGTCCCTAAGAAACTGTTTGTCAAAACTCTTCTGGGGCCTGCCCGCTTCGTATATCTCTTTGGGCCAGAATCTGGATGAATCCGGTGTCAACAACTCATCAATCAGAATAAGCCTGTCTTCAATTAAGCCAAATTCCATCTTGGTATCTGCGACAATTATACCCGAATCTTCGGCAATATTCGATGCCCTGTTATAGATGGCGAGGCTTATATCAATAATTCTTCCCGTAAGTTCTGAACCGATCATGTCTTCAATATCTCTTTTTGTGATCGCCATATCGTGCTCCCCTTTCGGGGCTTTGGTAGACGGTGTAAAAAGAGGTTCTGAAAGCCGTGATGATTCTTTTAGGCCGCCAGGGAGCTTTATGCCTGAAATCGTTTTACTCTGGAGATAATCCCTCCATCCTGAACCGCTCAGGTATCCACGCACGACGCATTCCACGGGAAGAGGACTTGCTTTTTTTACCAGCATACTCCTTCCCTGAAGTTCTTTCTCATAGGGACGGCACTCCCGTGGGAAGTCGCGTAGGTCAGTTGATACAAGATGATTTTCAATAATATCTTTCATCCGTTCAAACCAGAAGACGGACAGCCTCGTTAGGATCTCACCCTTTCCCGGAATAGGATTCGGCATGACGACATCGAAGGCAGATATCCTGTCTGTGGTGACAATGAGAAGGTGATCATCCACATTATAAATATCACGTACCTTTCCCCTGCTTTGTAATTTCAGTCCCTTAAAATTTGTGGAGATTAAGCCTTCATGATTCATTATTGTTTTCCGATCTTTATCTTAGATAAGGGTTGTACATTTTTTCATGACCTATTGTCGACGTCGGCATCCTTCCATAATTGTGTCCCGGCATTACTTCCGTGTCATCGGGTAGTGTGCAAAGCTTCTCTATTATGGAATGGTGCATCACCGGCCATGATCCTCCGGGAAAGTCGGTTCTCCCCACAGCCTCAACAAACAGCGTGTCCCCAGTGAATACATAACCCTTTGTGTACAGAGAAATACCGCCGGGTGAATGTCCGGGGGTATGAATGACCTTTAAGGAAATGTTTCCCACGGTTATATTATCGCCATCGTTTACGGTGATATCCGGAGGCGGGGATTTTTTGGCTCCAAACATGCGGAAGACAGCTGCTGGCATGAACATAAGCAAAGGTGCATCCTCTGTGTGGACGATAATCTGCGCTCCCGTTTTGGCTTTCATTTCCGTGTTGCCGGCTATGTGATCTACGTGTCCGTGGGTATTAACAATATACTTTATATTTATGTTGTTCTTTTTTGCAGTCTTGATTATGCCGTCGACGTTAGCTGCAGGATCAATTACTAGGCCCTCGCCGCTTTCCGGATCACCCACTAGATAGGCAAATACCGCCATATGGCCAACCTGCATCTGTTTTAGAAACATTGAAATTTCCTCTGATGCCCACCTAACATGTTTAAGTTTTTACAGTCAACGAAATTCGTTTTTGACTGTTAAATCTCCTACTCCCATCCGAGGGGATCATATCCCCGTTCTTTCAGGCATCGCTCCACGAATCTTTTGTAGATTGGGCTGGGCCGGGATGTCTTGGAAACTCCTCTTACAAGGCCGGCTGCGCCGCCCGCAGCTGCTCCGATCCCTAATCCACTTTTAAAATTACCCGCAGCGGCACCTGCAGCCCCACCAACTACAGTACCTGCAGCTCCACCTGCAACTGTGTTCTTTGCCACCGTTTTGCCGGCATCCGATTTGACGTACGCGGCCGCAAGACGGTCACAGTCATCAATGTCCCTCTGAGCTTGTTCCTCCCCGACCATCTTGAGATGCTCGTTGGGATAGAGGACTGGTCCATGAGATGCACATCCCGATGCCAGTAGAATGATGATTAATATGATCACTTTTATCATCGTCCGCCTCCCTTGGACTTTATAGTCGATTATTGCGGCTTTTTTCATTTCCATTTTTTACTAGCACCGCTCCGAAGAACCCATCAGTCACGTGCTTATGGGGAGAAGTTCTGAAATATCCATAATCATCTACTAGAAATGAATTTATTGTATCTGGTGGCTGCACACGAATAAAATTCGCATGATGGGCAATGAAATCCTCTATTACTCCTTCGTTTTCATCCGGTGTAATTGTGCAGGTACTATAAATTAAGTAGCCGCCTTTTTTCAAGTATTGCGCCGCACTGGCCAATATTGTTTTTTGAAGAGCGGAGATTTTTCTCGGGTCTTCCTCTGTCGTGCGCCATTTTATTTCGGGATTCCTCCTGAGAGTGCCGAGACCAGTGCATGGTGCGTCAACGAGGATTCTATCGAAACTGCCATAGAAGGATTCTCCCCGCATTTCTCGAGCGTCCCCGATTTGGGTAATGGTGTTGGTAACACCGAGAACCTCGGCGTTATTCTTCAGAGCCGCAATTTTTTTCTCACTGATATCGAGCGCAATAATTCGGCCGCTGTTATTCATGATAGCGGCAAGATGAGTAGACTTTCCGCCGGTACCGGCGCACACATCGAGGATATGATCTCCCGGTTCCGGATCGACAATACGTGAGATCATCTGCGATGCCTCGTCTTGAACCTGAATTTGTCCTGCACCGTAAAATGCAGTTTCTCTGACGGGTATAGTCAGGTTGGATACTATCAGGCCGTCAGGAGAGAAAACGGTCGTTCTCACATCTATGCCTTGTCGAGAGCATTCATCAATCAGCTTTTCTCTGGTTGTCTTCAGGGTGTTTACCCGCAGAGTTAGCGGAGGAATTTCATTATTCGCTTTGCACAGCAGTGCGGTTTCTTCAACACCGAATGACTGAATCCATTTCTCTACCATCCACAACGGATGCGAATGGAGAACGGCTATGTGATGCGCCGGCTCCTCCTCCATATCAGGATACGCAATCCCGTCTTTTTTACGGATGGCATTTCTCAAGATGGCGTTTACCAGGCCTGACCCTGCCGGATGCATCTTCTTAGTTATATCTACGGCTTCATCGACGACAGCAAAATCCGGTATCCTGTCGGTGAAAAACAACTGGTAGAGACCTGTCCTCAATATATTCTTTATACTGGAATCCATGGAGGGAAAATCACCTTTGTAAAAATGAGAGATGATCCAGTCTAGGCGACCTCTCATCCGCAAGGTGCCGTAGACTATATAGGTAATCATGCTCCTGTCATGGATATTCATTTGGCGTGCGCGAGAAAGAGCGGCATCCAGCAAGGGTTCCGCGAATGCATCCTGTTCTTCCACGCGATTAAGGATTTCAACAGCGATGTAGCGCGGTGTCTTCTTCATCGTATTCAATTCAATATATCACCAGGTAGTATCCGGAAACCTCTCAGAAAATCGTGGACGGACATCCTCTTTTTGTTTTCCATTTGAATCTCCTGCAAATAAACATATCCGTTCTTTGCTGCTATCGGAAGGCCCGTTTCCATTTCGCTGCCAATTTTTCCCGGGGTTCCCGCATCGTGAGATACATCCCCCTTGGCAGAGAATATCTTCAGCATCTTCCCCTTATAAAGGGTATACGCGCAAGGTACAGGAGAAAGTCCCCTGATGAGGTTCACAACTTGTGATACATCTTTATTCCAGTTGATAAGACCATCTTCTTTCTTCAGCCGCGGTGCGTATGTGGCCAGAGAATCATCTTGCGATGTGCTATGCACATTGCCGCTTACAATCATCTCGACTGTCTTAAGCAGGAGAGCTGCGCCTATATTTGCCAGACGGTCGTGAAGTTTGCCGAATGTTTCCTCCGGAGCGATCACGGTTTCTTCCTGCGTGAGGATATCGCCTGTGTCCAGACCCTCGTCCATGAGCATTATGGTTACCCCAGTTTTGACCTCCCCGCGGATTATGGTCCAGTTCATCGGTGCGGCACCCCTGTATTTTGGCAGGAGCGACGGATGCACATTAATGCATCCAAATTTCGGGATCTCAAGAATCTCCCGGGGAAGTATCTGGCCGAAGGCGGCGACAACAACCAGATCAGGGGCAATGTCTCTGAAATAGTCTATGACTTCTTGATCTCGCATGCGTTCCGGCTGGTTAACGGAAAGGTTATATTTTTCAGCGAAGACCTTCATCGGCGGCGGTGCGGGGATTCTGCCTCTCCCCCTTGGTCTGTCGGGCTGGGTGACAACACCGGCAATCTGATAATCATGTTTGATCAATATTTCGAGGGAAGGAACCGCAAATTCGGGCGTTCCCATGAATATTATTTTCAGCCCGGACATCTCTTTAATTACTTCCATTCCTTAAAATTATTATTTCTTGACAGTCAGGTACATTTAACCTAAAAAATTTGTCAAAACAAGTGTATATTAACTTAAATAAGGAAGCGTAGCAGACAGGAGCGAAGGTCTGCATTGCCGTGAACTAAATATGTCGGAACAAAACATCATATTGCCTGTCTGCCGGTACAATGTAATAGTGCCGGAAGAGGCCGTTGACGAGAACGGCCACGCAAATAACGTGGAATATGTCCGCTGGATGCAGGAGGCCGCCGTTTGCCATTCGGACAGCCACGGCTGCACTGAGGCTACGAGGGCTGCCGGTGCGATATGGGTAGTACGAATGCACCGGATAGAATATCTGCGGCCCGCCTTCGCAGGTGAGAAGATCAGCGTCCTGACATGGGTCTCCAATTTTCGGAGGGTGCTGACTCTCAGGAAGTACAGATTCGTTCGCTTTTGCGATAAAGCAGTTATTGCCGAGGGTGAAACCGATTGGGTTTTCGTGGACATTGTCAGCGGCAAACCACGCTCCATACCAAAGGAGGTGTCATCAGTTTTTGTCGTAGTGCCGTATGATAAGGAAACAGAATACCTCAGCCGGATCAACGAATCAAAATAAGCACGTCACAGTAAGCCCAAACATTTATAATGTGAAAGAAATAAACATACTGCTAATGGGAAGAGAGAACAGTTCGGCAAATAAAAAAGGGCAGGAATTTCAACTCTGCCCTTTCTTTTCCTAATACAATTTTACGGATATCAGTTTTTTGCTTTTACAAAGGCATCAATCGCGCTGGCTGCCTGCCTCCCGGCGCCCATGGCAAGGATGACCGTTGCTGATCCGGTAACGATATCGCCTCCGGCATAAACGCCTTCGCGGCTTGTCAATCCTGTCGAATCCTTCGTCACGATGTAACCCCATTTATTCGTCTCCAGACCCGGGGTCGTCCGTGGTATCACGGGGTTGGCTTCAGTTCCGATGGCTACGACAACCGTATCCACATCAATCGTGAATTCAGACCCTTTTATGGGTATCGGTCTTCGCCTTCCCGAATCATCGGGTTCACCCAGTTCCATCCGGATGCACTTGATCTGTTTCACCCAGCCGTTTTCATCACCGATGTACTCCACGGGGTTATGCAGTATCTTGAACTGCACTCCTTCCTCGTGGGCATGATGAACCTCTTCCTTCCTTGCCGGGAGTTCCACTTCGCTGCGGCGATAGATGATATAGGCGTTTTCAGCCCCTAGGCGGAGCGCCGTCCTCACCGAGTCCATTGCGACATTACCGCCGCCGATGACGGCTACGTTCTTGCCTTTCGCGATGGGCGTATCATATTCAGGGAATAAATATGCCTTCATTAAGTTCGATCTTGTCAGGTATTCATTGGCAGAATATATTCCGCTCAAGTTCTCACCAGGTATATTCATGAATACAGGGGCTCCGGCGCCGACTCCCAAAAACACGGCATGGAATCCTTCCTTGAAAAGATCATCCACGGTTTTGAGTCTGCCGATGGCCGCGTTTAATACAATCTTCACACCCAGTTTTTCCAGGTAATTAACCTCGGCATCCACGATAGCCTTAGGGAGACGGAACTCGGGAATGCCGTAAATCAAAACCCCGCCCGCCTTATGTAGGGCCTCAAATATCGTTACGTCATGGCCCATCTTAACCAGGTCTCCTGCGATCGTGAGGCTTGCCGGTCCGGCTCCTACAATAGCGATCTTTCTCCCTGAAGAAGGAGCTGGTTTCGGGATCTTGATATTGCCTGACTCACGCTCAAAATCCGCGGCAAAACGTTCAAGTCTCCCGACGGCAACGGGGTCGCCTTTCTTACCGAGGATGCAGAGTTTCTCGCATTGATCCTCCTGCGGACATACACGCCCGCAAACGGCGGGGAGGGCATTAGTCTCTTTGAGCTTCCATGCGGCCTCGATGAATTTTCCCTCGGAGATCAGTTTGATGAATTCCGGAATAGCGACATCAACCGGGCATCCTTCGACGCAACTTGGTTTCTTGCATTGAATGCACCTGCTTGCCTCTGCCAGGGCAATCTCTTTTGTATAGCCGTAGGGAACCTCGTTAAAGTTGTGGATTCTCTCCGTGGGCTTCTGCTCAGGCATAGCCTGACGGGGGACCTTTTCTTTTTTCTCTTTCGTTACGGTTTTTTCTTTATTTTCCATCGCATGCACACCTATAATTTTGCAAGGCTCGCCTTTCTTCATCGCAATACATCCTCAGGCGGCTCATTAATAAAGCGAAATCGACTTGATGGCCGTCAAATTCGGGACCGTCGACACAACCAAATTTCGTCTTGCCTCCTACTGAGACACGGCATGCACCGCACATCCCGGTGGCGTCCACCATGATCGGATTCAGACTCACAATCGTTTTAATGCCGTATGGTTTTGTCAAATTAGCCAGAACGCGCATCATCGGCACTGGCCCGATGGCGTACACGATATCAAGTTTTTCACCGGAATCGATCACATTCTGCAGGACTTGACTTGTAAACCCGCAGAATCCATAACTGCCGTCGTCAGTCGAGACAAGCAGCTGAGTGCTGACTTTTTTCATCTCTTCCTCGAGGATCAGAATGTCCTTAGTCCGCGCCCCGATAATTGATATGACCTTGTTCCCGGCTTTTTTGAGTGCAGCCGCTATAGGATAGGCGACACCGATGCCAACGCCGCCGCCGACAACCGCCGCTGTGCCAAAATTTTCTATCTCCGTGGGGTGGCCAAGGGGTCCGAGTATATGCATTATGAAATCCCCTTTTTCCAATTTCGAAAGCTGCTCGGTTGTTTTACCCACGATCTGAAAGATAAGAGTGATCGTTCCTTTGGTGCTGTCAGAATCCACTATGGTCAGAGGTATCCTTTCTCCCTTATCATTAATCATCAGGGTAACGAACTGCCCCGCCTTTCTTCTGCGGGCGATCTCAGGAGCCTCGACAACTATTCTGACAATAATCTCCTGCAAAAAAGTCTTTTCTATTACCTTGTACAATGTTCCATCTCCTATCGTTTATTTATATTTACGGGAGGCTGTTCATCTCCCAAAACACAAAAACCTCTACCGCGAATACTTTTTAAACCTGATCTTATGACAAGCGGTCACTCTGATACCACATTTCGTCTAAAAGTCAAGAGATAATATAAGATACGTTATTGTAACTGCCGCTCTCGGAAACTGTAATATCATGAAATATTGTCATTATTAACATACACCTCAATGCGCATCATCAGAATGAAGGTATTTGAATTCCTCCATATTGATTTTCTTTTCGGGAATTTATTTGTAAGAGTAAATTTTTTCTTGACTTACAAGCGTGCTTAAAGTATTAGAGCGCGAAAAGTCAAAAGTAGTGTTCTCATAAAATATTCTATGTAATTCACCAAGGCAATGCGGATTGTACTTACCCCGTTCGTCTTGGTGGCCTTCTCAAGTATGACTTTTAGCGCAAGCGTTCGTTTGTATAAAACGAAATAAGGTTCATGGTCAAGAGCGTTCAGGAGCAGGAAGCTGCAAATTTCTTAATCGGTGAGAAAAGCAAATTCATAAGGAGGTAGAAAATTGGCTGACACAATGATGGCAATTGCCATTTTGCTACCAGTAGTGGCAGGGTTTCTTATTTTGGCGGTTCGCAATTACTACGCACGGGGTGCAGTCGTAATTTTAACAGCGCTCATATTAATTGCCAACAGCGTATACTTCACACTTAAAGGTCCTTTCACTTACACGCCGGGTGGTTTTAACTGGGGCCTGCTTATCACCATCTTAGATTATGGTATTCTTATTTTTTATCTCTACATAGGGTTTTCATTACGAAACTGGCTTGTTCTCATATTTGCCCTCACTCAAATTATTCCACTTGCCTATTTCGAATTCGTTATGAAGGCCCACATCGAGGTAACGCCAGCCTTTGTCATAGACAATCTTTCTATAGTTATGACCCTGGTAATATCTATTATCGGGTCCCTCATCTGTATCTATGCGATACGCTATATGTATGATCATGAGCATCACCTTCATTTGGAAAAATCCAAACAGTCCAGATTCCTTTTCTGGCTCGTCCTGTTCCTCGGAGCCATGAACGGACTGGTGTTTGCCAATAATTTAGTATGGCTTTATTTCTTCTGGGAAGTCACGACACTGTGCTGCTACCAATTGATTTCCCACGACAGAACAGAGCTAGCCATAAAAAACGCTGCCCGCGCTCTCTGGATGAATGCCACGGGCGGAACGGCATTTATACTGGCCATCATCTATCTTTACACCACACAGGGTGGGGCGAATGCCCTGTCCGTGCAGACCATAATTGGAGGCGGTCTTCAGGGTTCGCTTGTTTTACTGCCGGTAGCTCTTCTGTGTTATACCGGATGCACCAAAGCGGCCCAGATGCCGTTTCAAAGCTGGCTCCTGGGAGCGATGGTCGCACCCACGCCTGTTTCCGCTTTGCTCCATTCCAGCACCATGGTGAAAGCAGGGGTTTATCTCGTTGTAAGGCTTGCCCCGGCCTTCTCGGGAACATATTTAAGTGTCGTTATAGCCCTGGTCGGGGCCTTCACTTTCTTCGGCACTTCAGCACTGGCAATCAGTCAGACAACAGGGAAGCGGGTCCTCGCATACTCTACCATTGCCAA
This sequence comes from Syntrophales bacterium, assembly GCA_035625045.1. Classification (GTDB taxonomy): domain Bacteria; phylum Desulfobacterota; class Syntrophia; order Syntrophales; family UBA2185; genus DATKLL01. Next base: position 29,887 of record DASPQI010000254.1, read on the forward strand.
TTTGGGGTTAATCATTGCCTGTGCCGGCATTAACACCCCTTTATCTATTGCCGCGGCTATTTTGCTCATTATATTCCATGCCATATCCAAAGGTCTCCTCTTTCTCTGTGCCGGTACGATTGAGCACCAGATCTGGAGC
>DASPQI010000255.1:0-6480 GCA_035625045.1 Syntrophales bacterium
GGCATTATTTAAATAAAACTTGGTTTTGAAACAGAAAAAAGTAACATTATGAAAAACATAGCTAATTACAGGAGTTAATATAAAAAACTGCCATGATTGTCAAATACTATTGAATCTTTACATTATTTTGATTAAACGCAAGTGTTATGCCATGTGATCTCGATATTATGTAAACTGTCCATATGACTTAATTGTTTAGGAATTATGGCAGCTTTTAATTCCAACCTTCCCGGCATTCAGCAAAAATATGGATAATAAGTATCCAATTGCAGTATCCAATTGAATAAAAAGTATCCACTTATGACCATTTGATATTGACTCCGGCAGTGATTGCATTTTTCATAACTTACGCTGTTCAATTTCTTATATTCGTAAAGGGAAATAAACAGGAATTTTCGAAGCTAATGTAAAAGGGCCTATTTTCTCTAATGACAAGGGAACACAGCCTTTTGCAGATCTTATACATGCCCCTTCACTTTTCATCGGCAAGTGGGTAATTTGTCTACAAGTGGATATTATAATTGTATACTTTTTATACAATCTTTATATCTGTGAGGTATGTTCAGCGATCCCTGTAAAATGATAATACTACTGTTAATTCAATATGTTATACATTACGATAAAATAAGTGGCACATCCCTTGCTTTTTATAATAAAATAAATATAAAAATCATGAAAATATAAAACTTAATAGTAACTGGAGTAACTGTCATTGTGTAATGATGGTGTTCCGGTGTCTAACTTCGAAGGAGGACGTAGATGATGATGTTAATCTGGAAGATATCGAAAGATAAGCATATACATAAACTGTGTGTATCGAAAGTGGGCCTGTGGTTTTTGCTTCTCATGGTAATCCTTACTCTGGCTGCATGTTATCCTGCAGCGTATCGCGAGGTTCCGACTTCGGGTCCAAGCCCAAGCCAGAAAGCTCCCATCACTCAGGTCTATTTTTACCCGAAAGAAGGCCAAACGACCGAGCAGCAGTCGCGAGACCACTATGAATGTTACAATTGGGCTTTGCAACAGACAGGCTTTGATCCAAGCCAATCATCGATTCCGCCAGCGCGGCGCGTCAAGGTCGTGCCGATGCCCCCGCCCGGACATGATACCGCAGTCCTGGCCATCACCGGTGCGGTACTGGGCGCGTTAATAGCCGGACCGAGGCACGCAGGAGCCGGTGCCTTGATCGGTGCGGGGAGCGGGGCTGTCGTTGGCGCCGCATCGGATGCAACCAGACAGCAGTATGCCCAGCAGATGGAAGAAGCCTATGACAGGCGCGATCAGGCACTCGACACTCAATATGATGGGAAGGCGCGCGACTTCCGGCGCGCGATGACTGCCTGCCTTGAAGGCCGCGGCTATAGCGTAAAATAGGGGATGCTGAGAACCTATATTTGAATTTTATGGAGGTAATAACCATGTCGTATATTGACAATAAAGGTCGATACTTTATGATAGGTATGATGCTGGCGGTGTTGCTAGCAATCATGCTGTTCGGGTTTGCGCACTTGGCGAGTGCGGATGAGCGTGGATTTGGCCGCCACGAATTCAGGGATTCACGTTATCACCATGACCGTGTCTATCCGGTCCGTGGTCATTACGTCGATGCGGTGCCTAGGGGCCACCATGTGGTGGTCTATGGCCATTCACGATACTACTTTTACGGAGGAGTTTGGTACCGACCATACGGCCCGCGCTTCGTTGTTGTCGCACCACCGTTCGGTCTTGTAGTTCCCTTTCTGCCTCTTTACTACTCGACGATCTGGGTAGGCGGCATACCTTACTATTATGCCAATGAGGTGTATTACACACAAGCGCCGGGCGGCTATATGGTCGTTGAGCCACCGAAGGGCGAAGTAAAGGAAGCGCCGGTCTCGGAAGATCGGCTGTTCATCTATCCCCGCAAGGGGCAAAGCGAAAATCAACAATCGAATGATCGTTACGAATGCCACCGCTGGGCTGTAAACCAGACACATTACGACCCGACCCAGCCGCCCGGCAGTGCGCCTGAAGCTCAGCCAGGCCAGAAGCGTGCGGAATATTACCGTGCGATGGGTGCCTGCCTCGATGCGCGGGGATATACTGTAAAATAGAAGAGTGCTGCTAAAAGATGCTTTTAAACTAAAAATTTTTAAGGCAAAGTTACACGCACGAATGGCACGGACTTTCCAGGAAAGTATCTATATTTAAATTATATTCCTTAATCCTCATCTGCGGATGACGGTTTAAATTTGCTCACGATAGAAAAATGCTGTCTTCAGAAAGACTATCGATGCCCTTTCTTTGGTGGGCCTTTCCGCATTGATGATAGAACAAATGTCACCTTTCCTCCGACACGACCTTTTTTCCACTCGCCTTCGTATCGACTGCCATCGGGAAGAGTCATGATGCCTCTTCCATCCGGGAGTCCGTTCTTCCACTCGCCACTGTACTCACCCCCATCAGGCCATTTGAAGGTTCCTTCCCCGCTAAAGCTTCCCGCCTTAAACTGACCATCGTATCTGCTCTTATCGGGGTGGATATAAACTCCCTGACCATAATGTGGATCGTCCATCCACTCAAACTCAATTCTTCCACTCTCTGAGAATTTTTTTACTAGTTCCTTCAACAGCTCTCTCCCAAATGAAAATCTTAATCTTTTTGTTCAATAAACTTGCCGTTCTCGAACTGGCCAACAAATTTCATGCCGCTTGGAAATGTCATCGTCCCCTGGCCGTGAGGAAGACCGTTTTCCAGGTCACCGTTATATATTCTCCCGTCAGTAAGGGTCAGTATTCCCCGACCATGATACTTATTATCCTTGAACTCACCTTCGTATCTGTCCCCGTTGGGATATATCAGGATACCTATTCCATTTGATAAACCATTTTTAAATTCACCCACGTACTTTGTACCATCGGCCAGGATCAAAGTCCCTTGACCTTCATACTTTCCCTTTTTGAATTGGCCCTCATATTTTTTTCCGTCAGGATAAACGTCAAGTCCATGTCCGTGGTATTGGTCATGACTCCAGTTACCCGTATATTTTCCACCGCCGGTCATTGTTAGGATTCCTTCACCTTCCCTCATATCTTTCTTCCACTGACCCGCATACACGGAACCGTCGGGGAAGGTAAAAACACCTTGCCCATTCCTCTCGCCGTTTTTCCACTCACCAACGTACTTTCCACTGTCAGGATATGTCATGGTCCCCTGCCCGTGAGGAAGATCATCTTTCATTTTCCCTACATAACTTCGACCATCAGAATATGTTTTGGACCATCGTCCTGGAGAAACGGGAGTATCTCTTTCTACAAGTTTAGGCGCATGTTCTATGATAAACTTTTCTTTTGCCTTTGCTCCGATTTCTGCTCTAATTCTAGCTTCTTCTGCTTTGAATTTTGCCTCCGCTTCCTCTCTGGCTTTTGCTATAGCTTCTCTTGTCATTAACTCGGCCACTAATTGGGCTGCTTCTTCCGTCTTTGCCTTTGCCTCCATTTCTATTTTGACTCTGGCTTCCTCTTCCTCCTTTGCTCTCCTTTCAGCTTTTGCCCGTGCTTTAGCCTCCTCTGCAAGCTGTATTTCCACTTCCGCCTTTGCCTTAGCTACTGTTTCTTCCCGCAGATTCAATTCTGCTAAAAGCCGGTCTATCTCTTCCGCCTTAGCCCTGGCTTCCATTTCTGCCTTGAGTCTGGCTTCTTCTTCTGCCCTGAGTCTAGCTTCCGCCTGCACCCTGGTCTTTGCATCCGCCTCTTCTCTTGCCTTCAACTCGGCCACAAGCCGGTCTGCTTCTTCCGTCTTGGCCCTGGCTTCCACCTCTGCCTTGAGTCTGGCCTCCTCTTCCGCCCTGAGTCTAGCTTCCAGCTGCTCCCTGGTCCTTGTATCCGTCTTTTCTCTTGCCTTCAGCTCGACTGTAAGCCGGTTTACTTCTTCTGCTTTAGCCCTGGCTTCTATCTCTGCCTTTAGTCTGGCTTCCTCTCTTATCCTGGCCTTAATCTCAGCTTCCTGTCTTGCTTTGGCTTCTTCGGCCAACCTTGCTTCCAGTTCAACAATTCCTTTTACTTCTGCTTCTGCTTTTATTCTGGCCTCTGCTTTTTCTTTCTCTTTTGCCCACCTTTCAGCTTCCTGTCTTGCTTTCGCTTCTTGTACTAATCGTGCTTCTATTTCAGCCATTGCTTCTGCTCTGGCCATTATTTCTTCTTCCTCTTTTCTTCGGGCCTCTTCTTCTCTTTCCTTCCTTTCAGATTTTTTTTCTGTTTCTGATATCAGGTAATCCTTTTCCATTTCAGACTTGACTTCATCCTTTGCTGGTGTGGATACCCTTGATTTGGTTGGTAGGCGGTCCGGCTCACCAATATTTCTACCGGCCTTCCATTCACCTTCGTATAATACTCCGTCAGAAGAGGTATATTTCCCCCTCCCGTGGGGGAGGCCATTCCGCCAATCACCTTCGTATTTACTGCCGTCAAACCACGTGTAAGTCCCCTTTCCATGAGGATTGTCGTCCCTCCATTCGCCCACATACTGACTCCCGCCGGGCCCGTTATAAGTTCCCTGTCCACTATAAGGGTCATCTTTCCATTCAACATCCAATTGTTCTTTACGGGATGTTCCTCTTACCAGACGCCGCAGCATTTATTTCTCCAATCCTTGAAAATATGAAGAGAATTAGTTCTTAACTATAGTCAAAGACTTTATTAATGTCAAAAAAAAAGAAGATTATCCCAGGGTATAATCTTCCATTCACATTGGAATGCCTTATAATAAAAGTTTATCCGGCTAAGGTGTATCACCGGTCAAAATAACCGGGCGGTGAGTGTAAAAAAATTATGGCAGATACTCTGTTTATAAATGTTACATTTTACCAATAATCGTCCGGCGTGTCTGTGCATGTTTCGCTGGACAATTACAAATCCGACTTCGGTACCTTGTAAGATTTCTTGATGGTGACTTATGAACTGTTTTGAAAAGTTTTTGCCGTTATTCTTTTTAATCGATTCCGTTTTGATTGCTTTAACTTTGGACATCAGATTTTAAGTGTGATGGCAAGTGATTAGCAATAAAAAAACCCCCAAGAGATATAACAATGGTAAGGAAAGCTACTGTAAAAGCAAGGGACTTTCCATGCCATAACCCTTCGAACCAACGCCTGAAATCATCAGCAATCACCGCCGCCTTTCCTCCATAGAGTTCCAAAGTATGTTTATACATCTTGGAATTTTCGGGTGTGATTGGATAAACAGATCCACCTGACATTTCATAACCCAATATACTGCTCGAATCAGTTTCAGCTGTCAGATAAATCAAAACCGCACAACACAAACCGACGATCAGGATGATAACGCTAATGAGTTTAAAGCACATTTGCTTATCTATAATTTTATATTTCATCTTGTGCTTCTACCAGACAGCTTAGAATAAATTAGGAGCTCAATAATTACATGTCGTCGGTTTTTAAGTACTGGTGCATGTAAGACACGTTCAAGTAGCGTTACAAGTTTCGAGACCCTATTTACTGTTAAATCGCAAAGCTATAATCCTGGAAAAAATTAAAGCAAGCAGGATCGACGGAATGGCTATAATGTAGAGGGTCATATATATTGACTGGTACAGATAATCAAGCGACTTCCTGACTTCAACAAGCGGTCGGGCCAGGCGGATATAACCTGTGATGTTGTTATTATCTTTAATGGGAAGAGCGACATAGAGCATGCTTTCCTGGAGAGTTGCACTGAATCGCGTAGCTTTGCCGTACCCTTCTGCTCTCGCTTGCTGAATCTCAGGACGGTTAATATGATTATCCATCTGTTTTGTATCCGCCTGGGAATCAGATATCACCCGGCCGACAGGATCAATGAGTGTCACACGTAAACTTAATCCTTCAGCAATACTTTTAACCTTGTTCTCAATATCTTCCTTGGGCATTAGTGAGACTATTCTAGCGATCCCGAACATATCATCCTCTATGCTCTTAGTCATAATGCTTTGGATCCTTGGTGTGAGGAAAAAATCCAGGACGGCAATAGCCAAAAGTACCAGGATCAAATATGAAACGAATACTTTTAAAAAGTTGCTAACTTTCATAATATTCTCCTTTTTTAAAATAGACTAAATCAATCAAAACCTCAATATAATAATCTGATAGATGTATGTTGTTACTATGAAAGTACGCATAGTTGCTGACTATCGGAAAATATTCAAAGAAATGTATATGACTGCTGAGATTTGTGCTGATATGGGAATGGTCAAGACCCAGGCCCAGAGAATATTTCCCGCCACTCCCCAGCGGACGGCTGTGAGTCGTTTCGTGGTTCCTACCCCCATAATCGCTCCCGTAATCGTATGAGTTGTGCTCACGGGAATACCCGCCACGGAAGCGCCGATAATAGAAACGGCAGCCGCTGTTTCCGCACAGAACCCCCCCATGGGTTTAAGTTTTGTAATCTTTGTCCCCATAGTCTTGACAATTCTCCACCCCCCTGCCATGGTCCCTAATGCAAT
>DASPQI010000256.1:0-5383 GCA_035625045.1 Syntrophales bacterium
GCGAGTCAAGGGGAGCCTCTAAAGTTCAAGTTACCTTTATTCATGTTTCTAAAGGTAGTCCACAACCCATTTCTCTCAACCTCAATATCGCCCATTCGAGATTTGTTGAAGAGAAATTGGGAGCGCCAACGTTGACAGCGATTACAGAATGACTCCTGGTAACGTTCTTGAGCAACCATTTGCCGAAATTTTTGGTAATGCTCTCCCTGCCAGATATTTTTCAAGCTCTCCTGATGGATATTACCCATAATAGCATTGGCGGTATTGGCTCGAGTCACATAAATACTACATGGGATTACATCACCGTTGTGGCAAATCCCGCAGGTCTGCCAGGGGACTGAGCAAATGGGTCTCTTTTTGATAGTAAAATCGATCATGGGGTCTGAAATCACCGTGCCAAACTTATCGTTAACCTCCCCCATTGAAATGTAATTGACGCGATCAATCCATTTATTTAAGAATTTTTGCCTTTCTTCTGATGATTGGCCAAAGTTACAAAGGCTCACCCCAACGGTTATGGGCCATCCAAACTTTTCGTTGACTTTGATGAAATAAAGAAGATTTTTGACCACTTCATCATAGTTGGCGGGAACCCGAATTCTCTGGAACCACTCCCGATCACCGTCGACGCTGAAAAATATGGAACCGCGATAAAATTGAACGATGGAGTCGGCGAATTCGGCATCAAATAAGGTTCCGTTGGTATTAAAATATGTATTAAGACCCAACTCTTGAGCATATTTGAGAAAATTCAAGAAATCTTGATGCATTAGCGGTTCGCCGTCATAGTTCATTAGCACCGGGATATTATATCCATGGACTTCGGATAATACTTTCTTCAAAGTTTCCCAATTAATAAAACCGCGGTCTCTGGTATAATGTTCCAACCCAAAGCGATAGTGGCAATGCTTGCATCTTAAATTGCACACATTCGTGACTTCGATGGCTACATAACTGGGAAATTCCGGCAAAGTTTGCCCCGCAATCTGGGAAGGGTCTGGCTGAGAAACCTCAAGCAATGACAGGGGCGCGTTCCCTCCCAGGGTGCTGTCCACCGGACGCCCCGACACCCACCGTTTTGGGTTGTTAAATATCCTACGAATCTTCCTGAGAATTTTGGCTTTAATCATCTTTTCTTTCACTCTTGCTCCCTATCTGGATATCAAAACCATAATTAACAGAGAAAGGTCATCCCCAGGTTTTGGAAGGGAAAATGCCCCACTTCTTCCTATTCCAAAAATTGGGAAACAGGGACCATATCATACAATTGCCGCAGAATTCGATCTCGTCGTATTGATTGTTGCAGTGCATTTCCCGGAGCTTTTTCATTCTACCTCCTTTCCAGATAGACTCAAAATTCTGTTCCATAATATTTCCCAGCGGATTGTCGTCGCCGGTGACATGAACAAAACACTTGGATACGTCTCCGTTGGGCTCTATCTTGGTGGCATATACTAGCCAGGCGCAGGGATAACGCTCCTGGGGCACTTCCTGTCCCTCCGCCGGACTCACTTCATTATCATCCACCAATCCCGCCCAATTGCCATAGCTGCGGACCGTGGCGTAATCCACCACGGCGGACCACCGCTTCAGAAAAGAATCAAACTCATGCTGCAACTCTTTGATTCCGATGATGTGCGTCGTGATGGTCAGATGCTTGGCATTGCGTTTATTACGAATCTCCACCAAGGTTTCCAGGTTGCGGCAGACTTCGTCGTAATTCTTTGCCCTGGTAAGCCATTGGTAGCTTTCGGCGGAGCCGGCATCCAGGGAAAACTGCAGATGATCGATGCCGCTGTCCACGATCTTTTCGCACCGTTCCCGACCTAACAGGCTACCATTGGTGGCCACGACGATTACCGCGTTGGGGCATAGCTTCCTGGCAACAAACAAGTACTCATCCGCCTTCGGATGTTGAAAGGTCTCTCCATAGGCGCTTATTTCGAGGCTGATCTTCCGCTCGCCGACTATTCGGCAAGCCTCATTAAAGACTGCGTCATTAATATATCTTTCAACTTTCGGGGGCGCGTTAAACATGGGACACATTCTACAAACTCTATTGCACTGCCATTCGCCCAGCGAGATGCCGTAAACATAGGGAAATTTCAACCGCATATATTGCTGGCGATTACGAATCTTATTTAACCAGCCAAAATTATGAAGTTTCATAAGATAAATCCTGTCGTTTCGTCATTTCAAATGTTGTTTATGAGAGCTTGAGCCTTCTTAATGCCACAGTTCATCAAAAGATCAATGATGGAAAGTCCAGGATTAAATTCCTCACTATTGTGCTGAAAATAAGTTGGATGATTGAAGTTTTGGGATCTGAGCTCAAGCCCCGCAGTCGCAAATTTATCATCTTCCTGATAACCTGCGGCGCCGCCGCCGGAAAGGTAAGTTTTGCCGCCGACTTGTTTCACCAAGGCGATAAGTAAATCAGTCGCCTTTCCCTGGACGCGAAGGGTTGAGCCGACAATTATTTTTCCACAATCCATTTTTAATCTTTCTGCAATTGCCATTATAGCATTCAGATTAAAATCCGCAAGGTAATCTGTCGGGTTCTCGATCAAATCAGCCAAAATAGGTAGCACCTCTTCATAAAACGGTGAGCGGCCATAGTTAGTCTTTAATGTTTTCAATAGTTGCTTGCGCCATGGAACCCTATTATTTATCTTTATATCATGTATCAACCGTGTTCCATGATAATTGCGCTCAACCGGCATCGTAACCCAGTCAGGCCTGCCCCCCACCATCAATTTAACCCGGTTGCACCAAGTCCCGCCTTTCTTGGGAAACTGTACGTTATCCAAGATGATAAAGACATCCGCCAAGACTATCTTATTAAAATATCCCAGCCACGGAAAAAAGTTTGGTTGGTGAATGGCAACTACTTTATCTTCCCCCATTTTCTCGCCAAATTCCCCTATTAAGTCTGATTCAACTATCTCTCGTAAGCTGATCTCGCCAACTTTGCTTTTCTGCCAAAGCCAAGAGTCGCACCCACCTTCATGATTGCTGTATCACTTTCATTAACATCCAAATATATATTCTGCAATTCCAGTTCCTCAAAGGCATATTTTACCAAGAGCTTTAATGCTTCTTGGATATGCTTAAATTCCACGTTGGCGCCCTCCCGGAAGAGAACTTTTACCCTGGTGGTCTGGTCCGAGTAATCGATATGGGACAACTGCCCCAATCCGATAATCTTCTGGCCTTCCAGGAGATGGATTCCAAAGAGGGCCGTGTCATTCTGCTGTAAAAGCGTTGCGAAGCGCTCCTCAACTGAGCCGTCTGCCTGGGAGTTAAACAACTCATTTAATAAAGGGGAGCTCCAATTATCCGGATCAAGTAATGCCGGGAGATCTTGGTGTTGCGACGGGCGCAGGCTAATTTGATGCAACTCAAGAGTCTGACCGCCGGCGGAACCGTATTTCAGCCGGGCGATTTGTGGAAGGGCCAGGTATTCATCCAGGACCACCCACTGCGGGCCTTCCAGGTAAAACGCTCCCGGATGGGGCTTAACCAGGGCCCGTACCAGATTATAGATCTGGAGTACACTCGCCTGCCAGTCGATGCGGCCGTCTTCGGGATGTCGGCGACAATAATACCGCGCCCGGCTCTCGTCTTGGGGGACGCGGCTGTTAGTCCCGGACAACAGCCGGGGCAGTTCTTCCGCTAGCAGGTCTTCCGTAGCAGTTAGCAACCGCGCCTGAATGTCCTGCCAGGTGTCGGCAAAAAAGATGGGTACCCGCCGCTGGGCGATGATATCGCCAGTATCAAAATTTGCGTCCATATAGTGCATAGTGACGCCTGTTTCAAGTTCATTGTTGAGCAGAGCCCACTGAATGGGATTGGAACCCCGGTATTCGGGGAGCAGCGCCCCATGCACATTCACTCCTCCCCGCCGAGGAATCGCCAGGACATCGGGATGCAGCTTCATGGAGTAGCTATTGACTATAATTAGGTCCGGTTCCAGAGCTGCCAAGGTTATCGGAAACTGGGGGTAATTGGGCGAGGTGCGTGGCGGTTGAACCAGAAAGGGAATATCAAGAGAATCGGCCAGCTTCTGCAAAGGAGCAAAATACTGCGGCCGGAGTTCCGCTCCCACCACCGCCACCAAGGCCCCTGGCGGCAAATGGCGCTGCAATTGCGGCAGACCATAGCCGTCTCCAAAACCCACTACACGCAGGCTCATTCCCATTCCACGTTTTCCCGCCGGGCCTCCCGGAGCAATTCATCATAATAGAGTTTAGCCCGGACCGCCATTTCCTCAACGCATCGATACACCCGCTGCCGGGGCGACATCACGGTCGCAGGCCACATTATCGGGTGGGTCAAAACCTGGAGGCGTTCATCCTGGCCTTCCCGCAGCACCTCTTCCAGGCGGCGGAACCGCCAGTAACCATTGGAATCCGAACAGTAGCCTACCCGGTTTTTAAAGTATTCCGAATACGTATTGGCGAGCCCGGCATACCGACCGCGGTCAAAACAGAGAATAGCCGGCGTTGGGTTATGGAAACTGAAGGCATGGATAGGAAGCCCAAAGGTATCTTCCAGCATTCGCCTTTCCCGCCCAAGCAGTTCTTCCAGTTCCTCTTCTCCATTCATGGCATAATAGGAGCAATCGAAATGCAACCCAAGGTCATGTCCCAACCCCAGGATTTCATGAATACAATTGCTTTCCGCCTTTTCCAGCAAATTATAAAATTGGCTGTGCAGCAGCACAAAATACGTGATTTGCAGGCCCTCCGCCGCCTCGATCCGAGCCATCTCCAGGGCCGCCCGCGGTGAGAAATCAATGTCATGGCGCCAGATGAGAAACCGTTGGTCAGGGTCAAAATCCTGGTAGGTGCGAAAAGGATACTTCTCCCGGGCGAGCCCCAGAAGACGGCGATAGTTCTCCAAGGTAAAATCTGCAAAATGGTAATATTCAGCGTTATTCATTACTCGAATTTAGGGCTTCAACAAGCAGTTTTAGTTGAGTATTCATTCTTGTACAATGTGACAAGGAATGCCATAAGCCTTACTGCCGGGCGGAATGTCTTCGAGTACCAAACTGTGTGCGCCAATAATGCAGCCATCGCCGATAGTAACACCCATGCCGATTATACTATGAGGGCCGATATAACAACGCGAGCCTATCGTAGTGGGCCTGCAATCTATTTGAGCCTCGCCACCACTGGTCGCCCATTTAATACTGTCATGGGTGTAAATATGAACGCCGGCGGAAATTGAACAATACGAGCCGATAGTCAAGCCTCCAGAACCATCAAGAACTGTATATGGACCGATCCATGTGTGACTGCCGACTTTTACATCACCCAATACTAATGAGCTATCATATATACTGCTTCCTTCCCCAAATCCCAACAGACGAGCTTTG
>DASPQI010000257.1:0-12432 GCA_035625045.1 Syntrophales bacterium
CCGCATTTTCATTGGACACCTGAATTATCTCATCCATTATATCCCTGTTCAACACATCGGGGACAAAACCGGCGCCAATTCCCTGTATCTTGTGGGGACCTGGTTTCCCGCCGGAGAGCACCGGCGAATCTGCCGGTTCCACGGCAATCATCCTAACCGCCGGTTTTCTTTTCTTCAATACCTCGCCGATACCGGTGATTGTCCCGCCGGTTCCGATGCCTGAGATAATATAATCAACCTTACCGTCCGTATCCTGCCAGATCTCCTCCGCTGTCGTCCGCCGGTGGATCTCCGGGTTGGCTGGATTTTTGAACTGCTGGGGCACAAAACTATTTTTATATGTCTTTGCCAGTTCCTCCGCTTTGTCCACAGCACCCTTCATTCCTTTGGCGCCTTCCGTCAGCACCACCTCAGCCCCGAGGATAACGAGCAGATGCCGCCGCTCCAGGCTCATTGTATCGGGCATCGTAAGGATGAGGCGATATCCTTTAGCAGCGCAGACAAAGGCAAGGGCTATACCTGTGTTTCCGCTCGTCGGCTCAATGATAACCGTGTCCTTCTTGATAAGCCCAGCTTTCTCCGCCGCTTCAATCATGGAGACACCGATTCTGTCTTTCACGCTGGAAAGGGGATTGAAGGATTCGAGTTTTACCATAATCTCCGCGTTCAATCCCGCTGGCATCCTGTTGAGACGCACCAGGGGCGTCCTGCCTACCGTCTTGGTAATATCTGAATATATGTTGGCCATAATTACCTCCTCAAGATCAAACCTTCGCCAGGGCATGATCGATGTCGACGATGATGTCGTCAATGTGCTCCAATCCCACGGACAACCGGATAAAATCCGGCGTCACACCCGTTGCAAGCTGTTCCTCGGCAGAGAGCTGCTGGTGCGTCGTTGTTGCCGGATGGATCGCCAGCGTCTTCGCATCTCCCACGTTGGCCAGATGGGAGATAAGCTCCAGGGAATCGATAAACTTCTTTCCCTCCTCTGCGCCGCCTTTAATGCCGAATCCAAGGATCGCCCCCGCACCCTTCGGCAGATATCTACTCACTCTCTTCTTTTCGGGACTGGACTTAAGCCCCGGATAATTGACCCAGCCGACTTTAGGATGCTTCTCCAGAAATTCGGCCACAGCCAGTGCATTCTCTGAATGGCGCGGCATCCTCAAGTGCAGCGTTTCTAATCCCTGTAGAAAGAGAAAAGAGTTGAACGGCGAGAGAGCCGGCCCCAGGTCGCGCAGCAGCGCAACGCGCGCCTTGATGATATAGGCGATATTCCCCAGTGGTTTCAGGGCTTCCACAAAATTGATCCCGTGATAGCTCGGATCGGGATCGGCAATCAAGGGAAACTTCCCGTTGGTCCAGTCAAATTTTCCCGAATCGACAATGATGCCGCCAAGAGATGTCCCATGACCGCCGATAAATTTTGTCGCCGAATAAACGACAATGTCCACACCGAAGTCGATCGGCTGCAGCAAATAGGGTGAAACTGTATTATCCAAAACAAAGGGAATGCCGTTCTTGTGCGCAACATCGGCAATCTCTTCAAGGTCAGCCACATCAAGTTTGGGATTGCCTATGGACTCCGCGTAAATCGCCCTGGTCTTAGGCGTGATCGCCTTTTGAAAAGCATTGAGGTCATTCGATTTTACGAAACGGACATTTATTCCCAGGCGGGGGAAGGTGTAATGGAACAGATTGTAGGTTCCGCCGTAGAGGTTGTCCGCTGATATGATCTCATCGCCTGCCTGCGCGATATTGAGGAGCGCCAGGGTTATTGCCGACTGGCCGCTGGACACCGCCAGAGCACCGACGCCGCCGTCAAGAAGAGCTACACGCTTCTCAAGGACATCCGTCGTCGGGTTCATCAGCCGCGTATAAATATTGCCGAATTCCCTCAGGCCAAAGAGATTGGCTGCGTGTTCCGTATTTTTGAATTGATAGGAAGTCGTCTGGTAAATGGGAACAGCCCGCGCGCCTGTTGTCGGGTCCGCTTCCTGACCTCCATGAAGAACCAGGGTTTCAATCTTTAATTTCGCATCGTTTTTGCTCATAATATTATTCCTTCTTTATTCATTACGAAAGTAAACGTCGCATCTTCCCTCCTTTAGAAAAGGAGGGTTAGGGAGGATTTGATAATCGCATTAAAAAATCCCTCTAAATCTCCCTTTATAAAAGGGAGACTTAAGAAAAAGGGGGACAAATATTAAATGTTCTCCTAATGATCAAGCATTATCCTGAGACTCTTTTTTGCCTTCTCTATTATATCCGGAGGTACGGTAACCTCATGCTGCATTTCTTCAAAGGCCCATAAGACCTTCTCCAAAGTCGTCAATTTCATGTTCGGACAGACTGCCTTCTCCGAGGCTGGATAAAAGAATTTATCGGGGTTTTCCTTCTTCAAGCGATGAAGAATGCCGACTTCTGTCCCGATGATAAATTCCTTCGCCTTCGATGCCTTGACATACCGGCACATGCCCTCCGTGGATAGGACTTTATCAGCAACACCGGTGACGGCAGGTGTACATTCCGGATGCACTAAAACCTCCACCCCCTGATGAAGCGCCCTTTTCGCGGCGATATCTTCCGGTAGTATCTTCACGTGCGTCGGGCAATAACCCTTCCAGGAAATAAAGTCCCGACCGACCTGAGTAGATATGTAATGGGCGAGATACTGATCCGGAGCAAAGATTATCTCATCATCACTGCGAAAAGCCTCCCGTACGATCCGTTCGGCATTTCCTGATGTACAACAAACATCGCACTCAGCTTTGACATCCGCCGTCGTGTTCACGTAGCACAGGACTTTTGCCAGGGGATGTTCCCTTTTCAGCTTACGGAGCTCTTCGGCTGTAATCATATCCGCCATGGGACAGCCCGCCTTCTTGTCCGGGATGAGAACGATCTTGTTCGGCGAAAGTATCTTCGCCGTTTCGGCCATGAAATAGACACCGCAGAATACGATAACGTCCGCGGTTGTCTTTGATGCCTGAATGCTCAGACCCAGGGAATCGCCCACGTAGTCTGCAATGTCCTGAACCTCCGCTATCTGGTAGTTGTGCGCCAGGATGACGGCATTTTTTTCTTTCCTCAATCGATTGATCTTCTCAACAAGTTCCATGCAAAACCTCTTCTATGATTCCCCCTCCCAGGACACGGTCATTCTCATAAAGAACCACGGACTGGCCGGGTGTGATTGCCTCCTGCTCTTCGGCAAACGTTACTATGATTCTGTCATCCTCAGGAATTATCCTACATTCTGCTTCTTTCTTCCTATACCTGATCTTCGCATAAGCCTGACGAGGCCAGGCTTCAGCAAGTATATTCAAATCGCTAGCGACAAGCCCTTTCGCTTTCAATGCTTTCTTTTCGCCCACAACAATCTCATTCTTTTCGGGATCGATGGAAACAACATACAATGGCGTTTTGTGGCTGATACCAAGGCCGCCCCGCTGGCCGATAGTGTAATATATGATCCCCCGGTGTGCTCCCAGAATATTCCCCTGGCTATCTACTATATTTCCCGCCTTTAATCCCCGTACCCTTCCTGAAAGAAAGGCCTGATAATTTTTCTCTGTCACAAAGCAGATGTCCTGGCTCTCCTGTTTCTCCGCGACAGGCAAAGAGAATTTTTTTGCTATATCCCTCACTTCATCCTTCGTCAGAGACGCGAGGGGAAACAGTATAGCCCCCAGGCCATTATAAGGAATAGGATAAAGAAAGTATGTCTGATCCTTTCTCTTATCTCTCGGCCTTTTCAGCAAATAGCCGACGCCGTTTTTTTCAATGGCCGCGTAATGCCCGGTTGCCAGGAAATCAAACCCCAGAACTTTTGCCTTTTCCAAAAGACTCCCGAATTTTAGGAAGCGGTTACAATCGACGCAGGGGTTCGGCGTTCTTCCTTTCATATACTCGCCAATGAATTTTGCTATAACCATCTCCTCCAGCTGATTGGCATAATCAAAGACATAGTGAGGGATTTTCAACCGGTCGCAAACCCTTTTCGCATCATCGACAGCAGCGGGGCCGCAGCATCTGACCCTGTCGCCCTCATCCCTGATGCCAAAGCACATGGTCACGCCGGAAACGTCGTACCCTTCATTTTTCAGCAGTATGGCCGCAACGGATGAATCAACACCGCCGCTCATGGCCACTAAAACTTTTTTGCTCACTTGCTTCCCTTACTATGAGAATAAACTGCTCACCGTCATTCCGGATTTGATCCGGAATCTAGGTCTTTAAAAATCCTCGATTCCCTCTTTCGAGGGAATGACGACGGTATAGTTCCCCGGCCCCTTTTTCTTGTCATTCCCGTCTTTTTTCTTGTCATTCCGTTCCCGCCTTCGCGGGGATAAACTCCGGCGGGAATCCAGTGTTAACTCACGGTTCCATCTAATCGAACTAACCGGTACTACTTTTAACGGCCTTACCCGCTGCGGGTTTCTTCGACCTCTTTCGATAATCATCAAGAGCCTTCTTCAATGCCTCTTCTGCCAGAACAGAGCAATGCATTTTAATCGGCGGCAGTCCCCCCAACGCCTCCGCAACGGCCCGGTTGGATATCTTCAGGGCATCTTCAACCGACTTGTTCTTCACCAGTTCCGTAACCATGGAGCTCGTGGCAATAGCCGCACCGCAGCCGAAGGTCTTGAACTTCGCGTCGGTAATGATGCCGTCTTCAACCTTTATATATAGCTCCATAATGTCACCACAAACGGGGTTGCCTACTTTTCCCACCCCATCAGGATTTTCAATTTCACCAACATTTCTCGGATTCCGGAAATGCTCCATAACCTTTTCACTGTACTCCATTTATTTAACCTCCTTTTTATACAGCGGAGACATAGAACGCAGTTTACCGACAATACCGGGCAGGACCGCAAGGACGTAATCAATATCGTCCTCTGAAGTCTGTCTCCCCAGGGAGAATCTCAATGACCCGTGGGCAAGCTCATGGGAAAGCCCTATGGCCGAAAGCACATGGGACGGCTCCAGAGATGATGAGGTACAGGCCGAACCCGTTGAACAGGCGATCCCTTCCATGTCCAGATTCAGAAGCATGGATTCACCCTCTACATATGAGATAGAAACATTGACGTTGTTCGGAAGCCTCTGCGTCGGATGACCATTCAAGCGGGCAAATTCAACCTTGTCGAGAATACCCTTCATCAACTTATCACGCAGGAAAGTCAGCTTCTCAATCTCTTTCCCCATTTCCTCTTTTGCCAGCTCCACGGCTTTTGCAAAACCAACAATCCCAGGCACATTATGAGTGGACGCCCGGCGGCCCTGTTCATGGTCGCCGCCATGCATGAAGGGCAGCATTCGCACTCCCTTTCTGACATACAGTATTCCGACTCCCTTAGGGCCATATAGCTTGTGCCCGGAAGCGCTGAGGACGTCTATGTTCAGTTCATCGACATTTATCGGAAGATGTCCGAGCGTCTGAACAGCGTCCGTGTGAAAATATACGCCTTCGCTCCTGGCAAGTTTCCCGATCTCAGCAACAGGCTCGATTGTTCCGATTTCATTATTGGCATGCATGATGGAAATCAGGATCGTCTTGTCCGTAATTGCCTTTTTCACATCCGCGGGATCGACAAACCCATATTCATCAACGGGGATCAAGGTAACCTTGAACCCCTGCTTCTCCAGAAAATGGCATGGCTCCAGAACGGCGTGGTGCTCTATCTTCGACGTTATGATATGGTTCCCCTTCTCACGCATGGCCAAGGCCACGCCTTTAATTGTAAAGTTGTTGCTTTCCGTCCCGCCGCTCGTAAAGACAATTTCCTCCGGCTTCGTCCCGATAAAAGCGGCTACAGTATAACGCGCCTCTTCTATGGCATGCTTCGCCCCCTGACCGAAGGCATGGAGACTTGACGGATTTCCATAGACCTCCGTGAAGTAGGGCAGCATGGCCTGCACCACACGGGGATCAGTGGGTGTTGTCGCCGCGTTATCCAGGTATATTCTTTTCATTTATAATCCTCGTCATCCGCTATCGGATCAGAACCGCTTTTTATCCTAGGGGCTTTCTTTGTTTCGTTCATTTTCAAATATGCTGCATGATGTTCTTTTCAATCTTTTCCTGACTCATCTTGACCAGCGTCTCCAAGGTAATCGATCTCAGGGTCTCTGAGATTTTCCCGCCTATAATCTCCCAGACGTCTCGGCTCACACAGATCGGCACCCTCGGACAAGTTGAAGGATTCTTAATACAACCCACAAGCGAGGAATCTCCTTCCAGAACATCAATGATCTCTTTTAAGGTGATCTGCGATGGTTCTCTGGCAAGGCTGTAACCGCCATAAGCCCCCCTGCTGGAATTGACCAGACCGAACCCTTTAAGCGGGATGATGATCAAACTCAGGTACTTTTCAGAAATGTTCTCTCCTCTGGCTATGTCTTTAAGAAACACCGGGCCTTCGCCATATTTTACAGCCAGCACTATCATCAATCTGACGCCATACTGTACTCGCGTGGAAATTTTCATAGCGCTCCCAAAATACAATAGAGACCTCGAAAAAACTTTCAAAGGTCTCTAAATTTGTTACGGACAAATTTTACAAATCTTCGAAATAAAACACTTGTAGTGAAAGCCTAATCACTACTAATACAATCGTTTTGATAGTAATTAAACTAATTGCAAGATTTTGTCAAGAAAAATTTGTTTGATAAGAAGTTGTTAGGCCTGTCGATAGTGTTCTAATTTGAAGAAAAATAAAGATTTTAAGTTTTTAATTTACCTTTACTCCAGCCATGGTAATGTGTGGACTTTAAATGACATATTAAGTGACATATGATAATCAAAAACATTTGTATATAATTGTAAATACATTGTTATATTGTGACATATTTATTGACAATATGCTTGACAAAGTAACTATGAATTGTTATTTATTTTATACTTGTGATTTTAGAATATATTGCTAATACTTGTGACAATAAATATTGTCAATTTAGCCTAACCAGATGTTATTTCATATTATAAAGGTGACAATATAATGGACAATACTCTCATAAAAAAAGTTATGACTTTTAAATCAGGGAATTTCGTATTTAGTACAAAATATGATGCTTCCGAAGTGAACAATCTTCTTTTCAAAGCAAGATTGTTGTACACAACAATTGTAGATTTACCTATACTCCCGGAGTGGTCAGTCTATTTGGAAGAGGAATTAATTCGTCGGTCAATTTTTAGTACTGCCGCATTAGAAGGAAATCCCCTAAAAGAGGAAGAAGTTGGAAAAATAATAGAACAAGCTGATGATGGACAAAAAAATGGTGAAGCAAAGAAGGCAATACTAAACCTTAAGAAAGTATATGGGTTTATAAAAAAAATTGACCCAATAAAAGGCTTTGCACTTACCGAAGATTTTATTAGAGAGTCACATCGTATTATCACAGATGGACTTGATTATACTGATAATCTACCTGGCAAATACAGAAATCACATCGTAAAGGTTGGTAATAAGGAGCATGGTGGTGTATATACTCCTCCTAAATGTCAACCAGACATTGTAAATTTAATGAAAGAGTTTGTGGAATGGATAAATTGCAAAGAGATGATGGAATCAGATGGTCTTATTAGAGCGGCGTTAGCACATTATCATTTAGGACTAATCCATCCTTTTGGTAATGGTAACGGACGGACAATAAGAATAGTCGAGGCAATGCTTTTAAGAACATCTGGCATTAAATATGTACCCACAATGTTGTCAAATTACTACTATAGAAAAATTGATGACTATTATTTTGCTTTTTCACTTACACAAAAAAATCCAGAACACGATGTAACAATATTTGTGAAATTCATGTTGGAAGGCGTTATCGATTCGTTAAATGAAATTAAGGATAACATTACATTTAGAATTAGGGAATTAGTGATGAGAGATTATTGTACTTTCCTAAAAAATAAGAAAGTCATAACTCAAAGGCAACATGATCTTTTATGTATTTTATTAGAAAGCGGGAAAACTATTTCTCTAAAAAATTTATTTAATGTGTCTCCTTACAATGCCTTATATAGAAATGTGAGTGAAAGAACGGCTAGAAGAGATATGTCTAAATTATTAAAGCTGAATATACTACTTCAAGAGAATGGCGATTACAGATTGAACCTAAGAGCACTCGGGTAAATCCTGATTGAATCTGTTCAATACAAGTAATCCATTCAATATAAGAAATCCATCTAAATTATATACACTACTTTCAAATTAGGGTACTACAGGTCTGCCGTTCGATTTGATTGAATAAGTTGATTGTGATAATAATTTATATAAACATCACATTTTGGAATTGTACAAGAGGATAACTGTTTTTACCATGTCACAAAAAATCCGCTATTACAGCACAAACAGGAATCTTGACGGCGCCTCCGGGATTGTCCCTTTTAAGGGAAGCGTTTCTTTTAAAGAAGCTCTCCTGCGGGGTCAGGCCCCTGACGAGGGGCTTTTCATGCCCGATTCCATCCCGGTAATTTCTCTCAAAAACATCATAGCCTTGAGAGGGAATGCTTACACCAAAGCGGCGATGCTTGTGGCGAAAGCCTTTCTGGCCGATGAAATCTCCGACAAGGTGCTCAAAAAAATAGTGGAAGACTCATACAATTACCCAGTCCCTCTGGAAAAGGTGATAGACCGGAAATATATAATGCGGCTTGATCAAGGACCGACTGCCTCTTTCAAGGACTTTGCCGCGAGGATGATGGCGCGTCTGATGAGCCAGTTCCGCGATCAGGAAAAAAGACTGAATGTTTTGGTTGCAACATCAGGAGACACGGGAAGCGCTGTGGGTGAGGCATTCAAGGGTGTCGAGGGAATTGATGTCTACATCCTGTACCCGGAGGGCGAGGTCAGCGGCATACAGAAAAAACAGCTGGACACAATCGGTGATAATGTTCAGGCCATTTCCGTAAGCGGCAAGTTTGACGATTGCCAGAATCTTGTCAAGCAGGCATTCTCTGATACATCTCTTGCCGACCTTAATCTGACATCGGCAAACTCTATAAATTTCGGCAGGATTATGCCTCAGATTATTTATTACGTGTATGCGTACGCGCAACTCGCGGATAAGGGCGAAGAAATCGTGTTTTCTGTTCCCTCCGGAAATTTCGGCGACGCCCTCGGCTGTGAATACGCGCGAAGGATGGGGCTTCCCGTAAAGAAGCTTGTCATGCCGACAAATGAGAATGATGAATTCCCTGAATTTCTGGAGACAGGCATCTATAAAAAGATATCACCTTCCCGGGCATGCCTGTCCAGCGCCATGAACGTCGGGCATCCGAGCAACCTTGCCCGGTTCTTTGATCTGTATGGGGGGACAGTAGATCGCGGGGGTGCAGTCCATAAATACCCTGATAGAGAAGAAATGAAGAGACGCATTTTTTCCGTGAGCATTTCTGACGACGAGACAAAAAAAACTATCAAAAGGGTATATGAACAGTACCGGGTTCTGCTGGAACCGCACGGGGCCGTGGGCTGGCGAGGTCTGGAGATTTACCTGGAACGAAACGGTGATTTCCCATTATGCGTATCACTCGAAACAGCGCATCCCGCCAAATTCCCTGATGAAATAAAAGACCTCCTGGGGATTGTCCCCGATCGGCCGCAGAGCATGAAGGACATAGAGCATAGAAAGGGATCACCCTTTGAGCTTTCTGTTGATTATAAAGATTTTAAAGACTACCTGCTCAGCCGCCTGAAGATTACATCATGAGAATTAGCTTGCATCTCCCGGTTTCTTTGATGATCATCTCATCCATCTTTCTTTTCGTGGCATGCGCTGCCCTTCGAGACAATTGGCATGGGCAAAGGATTGACTTCCAAGGTTTACCCGCAAACATGATTGGCGAATCCTCCCAGATCATTCTTGTCAGAAACACGAACCCTGCTGTGGTTGATGTTCAGGTTCTCGCCCTGGAAAAGAAAAATGACCGCTGGCAAAGTCCTTTTGCCCCCATGGAAGGCGTGATTGGCAGGAACGGCTTCGCGCCGCCGGGGGAAAAGAGAGAAGGAGATGGCAGGACTCCTTCGGGTATATTCCCCCTCGGGACAGTATTCGGCTACGAGCCTTCATTTCCGACGAGGATGCCCTATCAGCAGGCAGTTGATGACGACGTCTGGGTCGATGACGTAAACGCCGCTGACTATAACAAATGGGTCAAAAAAGGATCAACCAATGCCTCTTCGTTCGAAAGGATGAGGCGGGATGACGATTTATACAAATACGGAATCGTCGTGGAATATAACACGAACCCCGTCATTAAAGGTTCCGGGAGCGCCATTTTTTTCCATCTCTGGAAAGGACCGGGACAGCCTACGGAAGGCTGCCTTGCCCTGTCAGAAGAAAATCTCATAAGGGTAATACAGTGGCTTGATCCGACGGAAAGGCCTCTTGTCATCATGGGAACGAAGGAAATGATCGATAGGTATGGCAGATGAACCGAAAGTCCCTGCTCACACTGACCTCGTTCCTGATTCTTATTACAGTCCATCCTCTCCTCTTAAGTGACAGCCGTTGTGAAGGCGCCATGCCCGAGGGCTTTGTGGATGTGAAAGAGATGATCCCCTCCATTCAGCTCGATATTCGATACTACAGTTCCCACAATTTCGTCGGCGGGCGCATCGACGGCTACAACGCGCCCAAGTGCCTCCTGACAAAGGAGGCGGCAGCAGCCCTAGCAAATGTCCAAAAGGAGCTAGAGGCATCCTTCCTGTCGCTCAAGGTCTATGACTGCTATCGGCCGCAACGGGCAGTGGATCACTTTGTCCGGTGGGCTAAGGACATCAAGGATATAAAAACCAAAAAGGAGTTCTATCCCACAGTAGAAAAACCAGACCTTATAAAACAGGTTTATATAGACGCCAAATCAGGCCACAGCAGGGGGAGTGCTGTTGACATAACGATTGTACCCATTCCCGTCCCGGCGCAGGCCGCATATCAGCCGGGAGAGGAACTTTCTGCATGTTATCTTCCCGCAGAGAAACGATTCAAAGACAACAGCATCGACATGGGGACAGGGTTTGACTGTTTTCACGAATTGTCCTATACAGCAAATGGACATGTCGGGAAAGAGCAACGCAAGAACCGGCTGCTGCTCAAAGCGCTCATGGAAAAACACGGTTTCAGGAATTACGAAAAAGAGTGGTGGCACTTCACCCTAATGAATGAACCGTTTCCCGAGACCTATTTTGATTTTGTCATCGAATGATATCCTGCACTGCAATTGTCGTAAGGGTATGGGTGATGAGAAAAAGATTTCTCCCTTCGGTGACTGTGTCGCATTAGGAAATATGCCAACGATGTCGTCATACCGGCGAAGGCCGGTATCCAGACGTCGTCCCCGTGGAAACGGGGAACTAAGAGTTAATCCTAGATTCCCGCCTCCGCGGGAATGACAAGAAAAAAGACGGAATGACAAAATTACAATTACGATACAGATTCGGAAAGGAGAACTGAATGAATCATTATGAACATCAAGTCATCCACATTCTTCAAGGCCTACGGCTTTTCGATACTGCTGATCGTCTCTATCGGCATCGGCGCCGTATTGGGAATTGTCCTGAAAAAAGAAGCCGTCATCTTTAAGCCCTTCGGGGATGTTTTTCTGAACCTCCTCTTTACCGCAATCGTTCCCCTAGTGTTTTTTTCCATCGCCTCCGCGGTCGCCGGTATGTCCAATATCAGGCGCCTGGGCAAGATCCTCTCTGCCATGCTGTTCGTGTTTATCCTGACGGAGATGGCAGCCTCAGCAATAATGGTTGTCGCCGTTCAGTATTATCCTCCGGCCCAGGGAATCAAAATGAATTTAAATATCCCTGCCGTCCTGGAGAAGTTTAAGACATCAGACCAGATCGTCAGCACCTTTGCTGTGCCCGATTTTCTGGATATTCTTTCAAAGAAGAACATGATGGCTTTAATTATTTTCTCCATTCTCATCGGGCTCGCAACTTCCTCTGTTGGGGAAAAAGGAAAGGCCTTCGCCACATTTCTTGCCTCCGCAAACGAGGTGATGATGAAGCTCATCCATTACATCATGTTCTATGCCCCTATCGGGCTGTGCACCTACTTCGCCTATTTCATCGGGGTATACGGTCCGGAGTTATTGGGTTCCTACTTCAGGGCTATGGTGCTCTATTATCCCATTACGATCCTCTATTTTTTTCTCGCCTTCAGCCTTTACGCGTATATTGCCGCCGGAGGGATCGGCGTGCGCACGTTCTGGAGGAACATCATCCCGCCTTCTCTCACGGCATTGGCCACAGCGAGCAGTGTGGCGACCATTCCGTCAAACCTGGAAGCGGCAAATAAAACAGGCATTCCTAAAGATATCAGTGAAGTCGTCATCCCTATCGGTGCGACCATTCACATGGAAGGATCTTGCCTCGCCGCCGTTTTGAAAATCGCCTTCTTGTTCGGATTATT
>DASPQI010000258.1:0-11490 GCA_035625045.1 Syntrophales bacterium
GTTCCTTAGTTTTTCATCGTTAATGGTCATCATTCAACTTGCCGCCGTAAGGGTTGATTTTAATGTCATCATAACAGGTATGGCAGAATACCTTTGTATCCACGTGGCCGCAGCCGTAACCCCAGAGGTCAAATTTACGACACTCTACGCACAGAGGAATCTGACAGCCGTCGCAGAAAATGACAGCCGGGATTTTCCCGCAGCAAGTGCAGGCCGTGCTGCTGTCTTCTATTATCATCATGACATATTAAACCACATATGGAATAAAAAGCCCCACGGCGAAACAAGGGAGGTTTCATCAGTATTATTTTTTTTCATTTCTTTTCAGCCGCGGCTTCTTTCTCGAAGTCACTCTCCCTTGAAATACCGCCTATCTGGAAATAGGCCGGGTAATATTTCCTGAAGTTTTTGATAATCCGTTTATAGGGTACATCGGCATAATTGCCGTGATCCCTCATGTACTCCATGTGCCGTTTCCCTTCTCTGTCATATGGATGAAAGAGGCTGTCGCTCTTACCGTTGAAATCGAGGGGTTTTACGCCGAACTTATCACATAGAGATATGTTGAAGGTCGGTGTGGCCTTGACCCAGTTATTTTCGAGGAAGAGTTCCGCGTAACCATGGAATATAAAGGTATCCGTCTTCATTAACCGTCGGAGCCTTTCAGTTGATAGGTGGTTGCGCACATCGGCGAAACCTAGACGGCTGGGGATGCCCGCTGCGCGTGCCGCCGCAGCGAGTACGATTGCCTTGGCCACGCAATATCCATAACCATTGGAGATGATAACGCTGGCCTTGAAGGACTCCTGCTTCTCCAAATCGATATCGTATGGATCATACCTGATCTTGTCCCGAACAGCGTAAAAAAGGGCCACGCCCTTCTCAAGAGAGGCCGCTTTACCGTCGACAGCATCTCCGGCAAAATCTATAACCTCCGCGGCATCGCTATCTATGAAATACGTGGACCGGAGATATTGTTGCAGATCATCTTCCATATTTATCTCTCTTTGATCTTCTTCAGTTATATTATACGCCATCCCATTGAAAATGTAAATGTTCGGCGGTTCATCCCGATATCAGGCTGCAATCAATCCATTGCGTTGAGAAACGTGACATGGCAATTGATAATTTTGAGTCTGTCTCATGGAGTTTATCATGAGTAATACGAAGGATTCGCGGCTACCACATATCTTGGATATATGAACAGGTACAAAACAGCATTTGCGGCTTAATGTCTAAAAATGATATATAAATTATAAGAAGGTTTAAAGCAGCATGGCAGAAGATATTCGCTGGGTCAGGACGCATTGCGCCAGGATGGATCACGGGGGCTGTACCCTCCTTGTTGGCGTGAAGGATAATCAAATTGTCAAAGTAAAGGGTGACCCGACAGGTTACCTGAGCAAAGGTTATATCTGCCCCAAAGGCATGGCGTCGCCGGACCGCCTGACGCACCCGGATCGCCTCAGGTATCCCCTCAAGCGCGCAGGTAAGCGCGGCGAGGGCAAATGGCAGCGCATCACCTGGACAGAGGCATTGCAGGAAATCGCCGGGAATCTCCTCAAGGTAGAGAAAGAACACGGTGCGAAGGCTGTAGCCTTTGGCGTTGGAATGCCAAAGGGCCTGGAGCATTTTGTCCTCATTCGTCTGGCCAATATATTTGGGTCACCAAATGTGGTCGCTTCCCAGGATGTCTGCCATGCACCCCGTGAGATCACGGGCATCCACACCTGCGGATTTTATCCAGTCGCGGATTTTCATCACCCCAGCAAACTGATCGTACTCTGGGGAAGTAACATCACATCCACCAATGAAGAGGGTGAAATTTGCAGTCTCTTCCGCGAACAGATCAAGAATGGCACTGAGTTGATCATTATTGATCCGCGCCGTATCGACCCATCTAAGAATGCCAGAATGTGGCTTCAAATCAGGCCCGGCACAGACAATGCCCTGGCCCTGGGATTTCTGAACGTTATTATCTCCGAAGGTCTGTACGATAAGGAATTCGTCGAAAAGTGGACTGTAGGTTTTTCAGATATTGCCGAACATGTAAAATCATTTACACCAGAAAGGGTCTCCGAAATCACCTGGGTCTCGCCTGACCTCATCAGGGAGGCTGCCCGATATCATGCCACGACAAAGCCGGCGGTCATCCAGTGGGGAAATCCCATCGAGCACAACATTTTTACGTTCGACACTATCAGGGCACTTATCTGCCTCATGGCCATCACGGGCAACCTGGATGTTCCTGGCGGGAATGTAGAGGCTCACGACCCGAATATCGTGGGGCTCGCACCTTTTGTCCGCGCCGACCTCATCCCGGATAAACGCAAAGATATGGTCAGCGCCCACCACCGGATCATTCCGAGGTTGATGACCGTGGCTCCCGCCTACTTCCGGAAGGCCGTTCTGGAAGGGGTTCCCTATCCGATAAAGGGGTTCTATGCCATGTGCTGCAATCCCATTCTTACTTACGCCGACAGCCGCCAGACATACGAAGCCCTCATGAAGCTGGATTTCATCGCTATAACGGACATCTTCATGACACCGACTGCGGCCCTGGCGGATATTGTTCTTCCCGCGGCCACGCAGTTCGAATTTGACGACATCGGCCATCTGGGACTTGGTCACGGCTACATTCTGGCAAGGCCCAAGGTCGTCGATCCGCCGGAAGAATGCTGGCCGGATATGAAGATCATGAATGAGCTGGGCAAACTGATAAGCCCTCCAGAGCTCTGGCATGACGATTACCGAGCATTCCTCGAAGATGTTGTCAAGCCCGCGGGCCTCACGTATGCCGAGTTTGCGGAAAAGGGATACCTGAAAGGGCCGGACCGGTTCAAATCCTATGAGAAGAAGGGATTCAAGACCCCAACAGGAAAGGTGGAGCTTGCCCTCAGCACGGCGGAGAAGTTCAAGCTCGCCGCCCTGCCAAAATTTACCGGCTTGCCGGAAGAGGACGACCCTGATTATCCCCTGCTCCTCACCAGCGCCAAGAGCCGCTACTTCCTCCATTCATCGTATCGTTGGCTGGAAAAGCTCAGGAAACTCAGGCCTCATCCCAGGCTGGAGATCCATCCGGAAACGGCACAGAAATACGGCATCAGCGAGGGAGACGAGGTAGTTATCGAGACGAAATACGGACGCATAACGCAGGTTGCGCACCTGACGGACGGCATCGATCCCCGCGTGCTGTGTGCCGCACACGGCTGGTGGTTCCCTGAAAGTAAGCCGGATACGCAGTGCGACTGGGAAAAATCCAATTTCAACATGCTGACCTCCACAGGCAAACTGGGCAGGGAGTACGGCACTCCCAACCTGAAGGCCATCCCCTGCCGCATCAGTCTACAAAAATAAGCACCAAGCACAAGCTACGCATTCGCGTCGGTTTTAATTTTCGGTGTCGGTTCTCTTGCGGTATATCTTGTTGGTTGGGTGAAGAACACCTGGTATCTTGGTGTCGTCTATGTCGTTTCCGGCTTTATGGTCTTCATGATTGTCGGCGGGATAATTTTCCTCATGCAGATGACAAGAGAAACATCTTTCAAGAACTTCTGAAGACCTGACTGAATATCCCCCTGCAACCAAATTGTCTTGACTCATAAGTCCCCCTTCCACTATACTTCATAAATCAAAAAAATCCTTTCGAAATAATATGCCGCCAAAAACAATTGCAGAAATGCTTAAATCAAATAAATCTTCATCAATCCTTCTGAATGAAAAAGGCGGCATGAAAGGGACAGCGATCATCGCCCTGATAAATAATCTTTCCCCCCAAGACAAGGAAATAATCAATAACCTGGGATATCTCGTAATCGATCTTGATGATGATCTGATAAAAAAGATCGCCGAGCTGCATGATGAAAATATCCAACTGAAAGCTCTTGCATTAATTGACAACCTGACCGGTCTTTTTAACAATCGCTTTTTCTTAAAAAATCTGGAGACTGAAATGGCCAGGACAAAACGCACAGGTCATTCATGCTCCCTGATGATAATTGACCTTGATAATTTTAAGCTGCTTAACGATACCCTCGGTCATGTCGAGGGAGATAAATTTCTTTGTGAGGTCGGAAAAGTCCTGCGGGAGAATGTAAGGGCAACAGATATGGTATGCCGATACGGTGGTGATGAATTCGCAGTTATAATGCCGGCTACGGAGCTTTATCCTGCAATCAGGATTGCAAACCGTCTGAATGACGCAATAACAAAAATAACCACACCTGAAGGAGTTACCATCTCTTCGAGCATAGGAATCGCTGAATACAAGGTATCATCCTTATCCAAAATTGATGAAGTTATTCATGCCGCCGATTCGGCCATGTATGATGCAAAGAAGAACGGCAAAAACAAGGTGTTTGTAAGCAGCGAACCGGTGGGTGTAAAAGTTCGGCCGGAAGCGGTAACCATTGAAGAAAAAGAAGCCTTAGTCAAAGGCCTCAAAAAAAATAAGCAAGGAGATAACTCTGTTGTCTAAATCATCGTTGATAGCATCAATTTCCAGTGGCAAGGGTGGTGTGGGAAAAACATTTATTGCCGTAAACCTGGCCGCTTGTTTGGCGCGTAAAAGAAAAAAAGTGCTTGTAGTGGACTGTGATCTCGGATTGTCCAATATAGATATAATGCTGGGAATTAATCCAGAGCTCACATTAAAAGATATTATCTTCGGAGATGTAAATGTCGATGATGTCCTTATCACAACAAAAGGCGGTTTTGATTTTATCCCGGCTAGTTCAGGCGCAAAGGAGATGGCGCAGCTGCTTTACGAAAGCATCGAAACAATCAAAAAAGCAATTACCAATATTGCTGAGGGTTATGATTACGTGCTTCTCGATATAGGCGCGGGAATTTCCGAAACTGTGCTTCAGTTTAACCTCTTTGCCTCAAGAAATATCATTGTTCTAAATAGAGAGCTGACCAGCCTTACGGATGCCTATGCCATGGTTAAAGTTGTATACCAGATGTTCGGCCGTGATTCTTTTGATATAATAGTAAACTCTGCCCGGGATGAAGAGGAGGGCAAGAAGATATTCGATCACATTGATGGTATATGCAGGAAGTTCCTGGGTTTCCCGCTTAATTTCCTCGGGCATATCGTCTATGATGATTCTGTTCAACAGTCAATCATGAAGCAGGAGCTTCTCATGCAAGTGTCTCCCGGGTCAGTGCCGGCGCGCAATTGCATGCGCATAGCTGATATTATGAACCGTTGGCAAGCTTCATAGATTAGAGCTGCATAATGTCATTGCTAAAGCTGGAATTGAATGTGGCACATTCTAAAGTAGATCGATAGTGGAGGTGGTAAGAATATCCATGGAACAACCGGCGGATCTGGCAAAATGGCTGGAGATAGTTATTCATGACTTTGTCAGTCATTCTCCGAAAAATACCCTTCAGAACAAAGCAAATGAAAAGGCATGGGATGAGCCCCTTGTAGGTTTCTCCAGAGGAGATGACCCTCTGTACGAAGCATATAAGGAACATGTAGGGCCCTTTCACTGGACGCCGCGGGAGATATTTACGCTTACTTTCCCGGAAATCAAGGTGGCGCCGAAAGACATCACTGTTATAAGCTGGATCCTCCCCCAGACTGAAGCCACCAAAGCCGACAATCGGAAACAAAAAACTAACCCGGCGGAGCGATGGGCCAGGGCGCGTCTTTACGGCGAAGAGACTAATAATAAACTTAGAAACCATATCGTCGCCGTCCTTCAAAGCAAAGGATATAAAGCCGTTGCTCCCGTCCTTTCACCTCTATGGTCGCGAAAAAAATCAGACCTGTACGGCTTCGCCTCTACCTGGTCTGAAAGGCACGCGGCCTACGCATCGGGTTTAGGTACCTTTGGCCTCTGTGATGGTTTGATTACGGCACGCGGAAAGGCCATACGCACAGGTTCTGTCGTAGCAAACATCCGGTTGCCGGCAACCTCCCGGCCGTATGATGACCGTCATGCATATTGCCTCTTCTACGCAAAAGGCACTTGTAAGAAATGCGCAGCCCGCTGCCCCGTCGGAGCCATCAGTGAGGCAGGCCATGACAAGGTGAAGTGTTATAGTCACGTGCATGGAAACGCATTTGATCACATAAAGTCCCTTTACGGATTTGAAGTAGATGCCTGCGGCCTGTGTCAGACAAAGGTCCCCTGTGAGTCCAAGATACCTGTCAAATCATCACGTGGAAAGAAGTAACTCGAACCTTCACACCTCAATAACATTCACTAATAAAAATCGAAACGTCCCTTCCTATGTCGTCTGAGTGCCCCAATTATGGAAAGATCGATTGATCAAACACTGGTTTTTACCTAGTATTATTTCAGCAATCTTCCAGTATTGCATTTACATAATTATATGATTATAAAAACTGAACTCAAACATCAGCAACAGGTGAATTTGTTCTGTTCGGCTTGCGTGTTAACGAGCAACCGCTATGAGAGTAGTGAGTATGAGTAACCCAAAAAAAAGAGAACCTTCATCAATTCTCCCAAAGATTACCTGGGATGCCATAGCTCCACCATACCCGGATTATCCTTATTTTGACGGCATAGATCTCTACCCGTTTCATCACCATGCAACTGGATTTGATATGGTAAATGCATGGTGGCTCATTGAGGCGTCGACACTGGCCTACGCTGAGGAAGATTTCGCCCGCCCGATGTTTCAAAAAGCCGGGCTCACGGAAGTAAAATTCTTTACGGGAGACAGTACCCAGTGCTTCGTGGCTAGTAACGACGATTTCGCCATAGTTGTATTCAGAGGGACTGAAATCCGCAGGCGCACGGGAGAAACCAATTTCCGCCATATCATTGCCGATCTTAAAACTGACGTCGACATAACGCTCACTGACTCAGGTCAAAGAGGAAAAGTGCACCGGGGATTTAAAAATGCACTTGACGAAGTATGGGAGAAAAAAGGTCTTCACGAATATATCAAAAGTAACTATACATCGAGCCGTACCATATGGTTCACAGGACACAGCCTTGGCGCCGCCCTTGCTACCCTTGCTGCCGGCAGATATGAAAATGTCCGGGGCACATATACGTTTGGCTCACCCCGCGTTGGTGATAAAGACTTTAAGAATGGTTTTCATGCCAGTACCTATCGCTTCGTCAATAATAGCGACATCGTCACCAGAATGCCGCCTCCTGTACTATATAAACATGTCGGTGATCTTAAGTATATAGACAGCAAGGGGATCATTAATGACGAATCAAACCGATGGGAAAGGATAACTAACCCCATCCTCGGCAAAATCTCATATATCTTCAATTCGCCGGGAAAGACAGACAGCGGGTTATCCGCTTTAATTCCGGACGATATCGTTGACCACGTTCCGACATCGTATGCTACGCATGTATGGAATAACATACCATAACAGAAGAGGGAATAGGGCAGAGAGGTTTCTTGAAGTCGTGATTTTCTGACTCAGCACAGCCATACAGCAGTTCACATGAAAATATATATTACGATTATTATTTGATTGACATCCAAAGCTGCCTTTTTCTATACTTTTAAGTCCAAAAGAAAGTTCTCATCAATTTGTTATACCCGTGCCCAGAGAAATTATGTGAGGGAGTTCACTCCAGCATGAACGGAAGACAATATTTCCTGCTTCTATGTCTCGGGCTTTCTATGGTTCTTCTTACGCTGGCAGAGCAGGCTCATGCCATACTTGGCGAAGCGGTTGATTCCGTCGAGTCAGACAGGAAAGCACTCACGGCAGTGCGCGGAGCAGTCACCACCCGCAGCGGTTATACCATTCATGAGATCAGCACAGCTACGACAGTCGTTAGGGAGTATATATCGCCTGCCGGCATCGTGTTCGCAATTGCCTGGAATGGAATTATCCACCCCGATCTCACAGGGCTCCTGGGTAGATATGCCGGAGAATATGAGGAGGCACTGCGGCAGACCCCGCGTAAACAGGGTCGTAGACAGCTCATGGTGAAAGCGAATCGGGTTGTTGTTGAGAAATGGGGGCACATTCGAGACCTAAGAGGTCGGGCATACGCCCCGGATTTAATTCCTTCTGGGGTGAGCATCAATGCCATTCAGTAAACTGCTGCATTTTTTCCTGATCTTTATGATAGTGGTCGTATGCGGGAGTTGCGGCTCGGGAGATTCGGGCCCCTCGTCCAGGGGAAGTACGTCCGGGGCTGGTACGCCGACTTCCCCGGCGGTTTCGGGAAACAACGTGATGGTGATTACCGTAAACGGATCCTTGTGCTCGAGCAACTCCTACGCCAACAAATCCTGTGTTAGCGTGACCATCTGCATCCCCGGCACATCCACCTGTCAGACAATCGATGGCATCCTCCTCGATACCGGAGATTCCGGGTTGCGGATATTCAAGCAGGCCATCAGTGTTTCTCTCATACAGGTGACAAGCGGCAGCAACCCAGTGGCCGAATGCATCCAGTATGCGGACGGCTCATCGGTATGGGGGCCCGTCAAACTAGCAGGAGTCGTCCTGGGGAACGAGACTGCCGTTCAGGTTCCGATCCAGGTCATCGACTACACGTTTGCTGGTGCACCAGCCGCCTGTTCAGGTGCATATCAAACCCCTGTCGATGCTGGTTACAACGGGTCGCTAGGGCTCAGTTTCTTTGCCCAGGACTGTGGTTCAGTCTGCGCATCCAGTGCCGGAAATGGGGTCTACTTCGCATGTAGCGGAGCGACCTGCAGCGGAGTCACGGTTCCCCTCTCCAACCAGGTACAGAATCCGGTAGCACTGCTTCCCGTCGACAACAACGGTGTGATCGTACAGCTTCCAAGCATTCCTGCCAGTGGAGCGACATCCGCCAGCGGCTACCTTATACTCGGGATCGGCACGCAGTCCAACAATGTGCCTTCTGCAGTTATGGCCTATTCAGCCGACGCATCAGGCAACTTCATTACAATCTTCAACGGCAGTAATTACAGTGGGTTCATCGACACCGGCAGCAACGGCCTCTTTTTCCCTTCCCCCTCCACTTCTACACTTCCGGACTGCGCAGCTCCCGCCTCTGCTTGGTACTGCCCCTCGGCCACAAGGAATCTCACCGCCACCAACGAAGGGACCACCGGCGTACCGAGCGGGGCGGTTGCATTCCAGATCGGAAATTTCGATACCCTTCTCACTTCGTCCAACAATGTGTTCCCCGACATCGGCGGGAATAACGCAGGCGTATTCGACTGGGGGCTTCCTTTTTACTTCGGACGAAACGTTTACATCGGAATAGAAGGAAAAGTGTCCAGCCTCGGCTCCGGACTATACTGGGCGTATTGAACTGGACAGGCCTGAATGGCGGGGGCGAGTTATCAACTGAAGACGATTGTTAATAAAGCGTAACAATAGGAAACTTAACCGACTGATGGAATGTCGCAAACTTCAAATAGTTATTACGTTATTTATAGCATGCCTATTTTTATCAAATTGTTGGGCTGAAGAGTTAAAGGCTAATGTCAAGAAACCACCTTATCATATTTACCTATCATTTGATGATGGGCCTCTTGAGGGAAGCGAAGATATTGATGATGCGGTTAGAGTAGAGAAAATCAAGATCGATGTTTTTTTAGTAGGTTCTTATGTTCGAGAGATCCCCCGTATGTATAACTATTTCCAGCTATACGAAAACAATCCTAACATCGAAATAGGAAATCACAGCTACAGCCATGCTCATGACGAATATCGCCTGTTCTATCAAGACCCCGAATCCGTTTATCAGGATTTCATAAAGAACGAACGTATGCTGCATCTTAAATCAAAACTTGCTAGGCTGCCAGGTCGCAATATGTGGAGGATCGGCAGCAGAACAATAAATGATGTAATAAGTGGTTCGGTTGCTGCTGATCTGCTATCCCAAAATGGGTATTTAATCTTTGGATGGGATCTGGAATGGCAACATGATGCACGCACTGGTGTACCTATTCAGACAGTAAACGACATTTTCAAGCAGATAGAAAGTTTACTGAATAAACGCGGAACAATAACGGAGAACCATATAGTCATTCTGTGTCATGATGAAATGTTTAGAAAAAACTGGGAAGAAACTGAGTTAAAGCAACTGATAGAACGATTAAGGTCAACTGGCTTGTATGAATTCAATCACTTGAGTGAATATCCCAGGCAGTAATACAATGGCTGATGAGCCAACGACATTTCAATTAATGGTCCTCAATATTTTCATCTATTTTTCACCGTTGGTTTGCATGTGCAGTCAGCGATTCTGGTGTTTGGAAAATTTTGAAAAATCGATAACCGGATTTTTTTAATTCAACCATTAATCTCATTTGCCACCAGATCTTTATTTTGTGCATAGGGTATCACAAGATATTTAACTATAGCTGTCAAGAGATAGGAGAACTCATACGATGAAACACTTAGCGAAAAACATATTCGGCGTATTGTTTATTGTGGTTACACTTATTTTTTTCGTCCAGCAGTATTGTTTTGCCGAAAACACCAATATTCCAGAATTCTGTAGAAATCAAGTTGAGTCCAATATCGGATTCAGCCCGAATGCAATTACGCTGACTCCATTAAATGTACGTTCCGCCAAGCCTGAGTACTCTTTTCTGAAAGGTCAATGGATCTTGGGAAATTACATTGAAGTACTTCCTGTCAGCACATATATTGAGGTTGTAGAAGATTCATTGGTAGGCGAACTGCAAATTTGGTATTCAGTCAAGTATCGCAAAGGTAACCTTATGAAAAAGGGTTGGGTATGGGCTGGTACGGTTGGTGTTGATGATGGCCGATATATTGGTGGTTATAAAAGTAAGTATTCAACTAAACAAAGTTCCTCTATACTAGAATTTTATTTAGATAATATATCATCATTGTCATTTGCGACCGAAGCCTTTGCTCAAACTGACACAATTCCCGTGGAGAAAAGTACTAAGGCAATTACCTCGTCGCCACCACCGGCAGAGGGGTTGAATGGAGGAGTTAAGCTGGGTCCAATTTACATCAGCATTGAACTCGCATCTGGTATCGTTCTTTTCGTGATTATGGTTCTTGGAATGCTTGCGAAGGCTGTATGGGATCAAACTGAACAAGGTGGGTTTTCCCCTCCTATGACAAAGATTGTGCGTCCACTTCTTGTATCACCTATTGCATTCTCAGCCTTTATGGGAACTGCTTACCTTAAAGAAGGGTTCATCGGAATAAATCTGACTGCAATGGTTTATTCTTTTCAGGTCGGATTTATGTGGCAACACGTTCTGGAAACGAGAGGCGGCGTGAAAGAATCGAATTCTCCACAGACAGGCAATTGAAGATTTTAGCAGGTCTATGGAAATAACCCGAACGATGCAGATGCCTATTATAACTTGGGTGTTGTCTATTACAAACTCGGCAATCACAGGCAAGGATACCGACTGATCAAAGCAAAATTAATGAAGGCATTTTCTACAAAGTACTTCCTGAAACAAAGCATCCAATTATTATGACGTGAATGCATCCTTTTTCCTTGTAAGGTGCATTTTCCCAGTTTGTCTTCTTATGCTTGA
>DASPQI010000259.1:0-3596 GCA_035625045.1 Syntrophales bacterium
AATTTTTAAACATCTTCCGGCTATTCCACGTTTATAAAAAAGGAGCATAGCTATGCGTTAATATATTTTCAGGGGAAAGGTGCTATTCGAACGGTTCCTTTCGCTTTGGCGCTTTCAGGAACACGTATTTTATAGCCCTTGTGTCAAGAAAGCTCCGTCCAACGACACTTTAAATAAGCTATAGAGTTGTCGCCGCAGCGAGTTGAAAATTGGAGCTCAGGGAAGGTCCTGATTAAAACGAGGCCGTCCTGATAAAATCCACGGCATTTCTAAAGATGGCAATGCCCATCCCTTCTTCCGGCAGTTTTTCCCTGGTCCAGCGCGGATGATTGGTGTAGTGGAGATAGGCCTCAGGATGGGGCATGAGGCCGAAAATCCTTCCCGTACTGTTGCAAATACCGGCGATGCCGTCTATAGCGCCGTTAGGATTGGCGGGGTAGTCCATCCTGGCATCTTTATAGTCCTCATTGCTGTATTGAACTACAACCTGATGATCTTCATGAAGTCTTTTTAAAATATCATTATCCTTTGTAATGAACTTACCTTCGCCGTGTCTCACGGGAAGATACAGCCCCCCTATATTTTTTGTGAAGATACAGGGAGAATCACGGTTCACACGTAGATAGACCCATCGATCTTCAAAACGGCCTGAATCGTTGAAAGTCAGGGTTACGGTCTGTGTCCGGTAATCTCCGTCAAAGCCGGGAAGCATGCCCAGTTTCACGAGCAGCTGGAATCCGTTGCAGACGCCCAGGATCAGCTTTCCCTGTTCGATAAACCTCGAGAACTGATCGTATAGTATCTCCTGTTTCCCGTTGACCTTCGCATGCAGGATGCGGTTTGCACCAGCCTTGGCCGAGCCCAGGTCGTCGCCGTCTAGGAATCCGCCGGGCAGGTTGAGGAAATGGTAATCGTCGAGGCTTTTTTCACCGTACAGTAATTCGCTGATATGGACGATATCGACCTCATCGAAGCCCGCGAGCCTGCAGGCGTGGGCCATCTCCATCTCACAGTTGGTCCCGTTTCCCGTAATGACGATTGATTTAACTTTTTTGGGCATTTCAAAGCACCATCTTTATGTCACTCCCACTACTCTTGAACGTCATTCCCGCAGAGGCGGGAATCTAGATCTTCAAAACTCTGGATTCCCTCTGTAGCCTGCCCTCGAATTTACTTATCGGGGGGGAATGACAAAACCCAAATTCTCAATCAGAAATTCAGCGGCTTTTGCCATGCCGCCTTTAACTCGCTTATATCTTCCTCAACAATCATGTTTCCCCTGATTCCAGCTATCTTTAAAAATCTTTCGGTAAGGACTGTCCCCACCTGATTGAAGGCAGTTTCCCTCATCATCTCCTTGAAGGACTCTTTCGCAGCGGGGGAAATCGTAACGACAAATCTGCTTTGGGACTCGGAGAAAAGGAGTGTATCATCCCGGTTGATGCCGGAAGAAGGAACAAGGGCAAGATCGATCGACATGCCCAACCCTCCGGCAAAAGCCGACTCGGCAAGGGCAACACCCAAGCCCCCGTCAGAACAATCGTGACAGGAAGCAACAAGCCCCTTCCGAATTGCCTTGCTCAGTGCGTTGTACAAAGCCTTCGCTTTTTCTGAATTGACCTTTGGTACTCCGTTCCCTATAGAGCCGTTCATGGCATACCACTCGGAACCGCCCAATTCGGGATAAGTCTCACCAACAATATAAACCAGATCACCCGGGCGCTTCGCGTCCATGGTGACGGTTTTTCGTACATCCTCGATTTTTCCTATGGTAGAAAACAAGAGTGTTGGAGGGATCGATATTTTTACATTTCCTATATGATAATCATTTTTCATGCTGTCTTTTCCCGAGATGCAGGGAACACCATAGGCTGTTGTGTAATCATACAGAGCCTCGTTCGCGCGGACGAGTTGGGCCAGTTTGTATTCACCGTCGGGCGTTTTTTCCGACTTGACCGGATCACACCAGCAGAAGTTATCCAGGCCTGCCATCTGAGTAAGATCTCCACCCACGGTAATCGCGTTCCTGACCGCCTCGTCAATCGCGCATGCGGCCATATGGTAGGTATCAATATCGCTGTAGCGGGGACAAATGCCGCTGGCTACCACTACGCCCTCGAAGGAGGTAAGAACAGGCCGGATCACGGCGGCGTCGCCCGGCCCGTCGTTATAAACACCAACCAGCGGTTTGATGACGCTGCCTCCCTGAACCTCATGGTCATACCGCCTTACGACAGATTCCTTGCTGCAGATGTTCAGTCGGGAGAGCATTTTTTTCAGGGCCTGTCCCATGGAGGTGGGCTCGGGAAAATCAGGCTCCGGATGTCTGGGCGTCACCCACTTTGCCGAGAGTCGCATCTGTGGCACCCCGCCGTGGAGGAAATCCATCTCGAGACAGGCAACAGTTTTGTCTCCATAAAGGACATGGAACTTACCCGAATCCGTATATCTGCCTACAACAGTAGCCTCCACATCCATCTTGCTTGCTAGGCCGAGGAATTCTCCGACTTTCTCCGGAGCGACGGCCAGCGTCATCCTTTCCTGCGATTCAGAGATGAGGATCTCCCAGGGGTTTAAACCGGGATACTTAAGGGGGGCTTTTTGCAGGTCGATTTCACAGCCGCCGGACAAACGCGCCGTCTCTCCGACAGAGGATGAAAGACCGCCCGCGCCGTTATCGGTAATACACCGGTAGAGGCCGCGGTCCCTCGCCATCAGAAGAAAATCGGTCATCTTTTTTTGGGTGATGGGATCACCGATCTGTACGGCGGTCACAGGGGAACCCTCATGAAGCTCTTCGGAAGAAAAGGTCGCACCGTGAATCCCGTCTTTTCCGATTCTGCCTCCGGTCATGACGGCCAAATCACCGGGCAGTATCTCTTTCGTATGCGTGGGCTTTCCCATGATGTGAGAGGGCATGATGCCGCCTGTTCCGCAGTAAACAAGCGGTTTTCCCAGGAATCGCTCGTCAAATACGATGCACCCGTTAACCGTTGGGATGCCGCTCTTATTCCCGCCGTGCTCGACGCCCTCCCGGACGCCTTCATAAATTCTTCTCGGGTGGAGGATCCGCTTCGGGAGCGGCTTGTCATAGGCGGGCGGCGCGAAACAGAAGACATCCGTGTTGAAAATCAGCTTGGCCCCTTTTCCGGTTCCGAAGGGGTCTCTGTTGACCCCGACAATCCCCGTCAGGGCGCCGCCATACGGATCGAGGGCTGAAGGAGAATTGTGCGTCTCCACTTTGAATACAAGATTGTAATCGTCATTGAATTTAATGATGCCGGCATTGTCGACAAACACAGACAGGCACCAGTCATCCTTACCCAGGCGCTTCCTGATCTCCTTCGTGGATCTCCTGATGTAGCTGTCAAATATTGAATCTATCTCCTTCTGCGTGCCTTGTTCATCTTCGTAGACGATCAGGGCGTTGAATATCTTGTGCTTGCAGTGCTCGGACCACGTCTGCGCCAGACATTCCAGCTCGGCGTCGGTCATCTTATTGCCAAGACCTACCTTTTCCCTATCCTTCAATACCGCCTCATCCCTCAGATAATTTCGCAGGGCCTTCATCTCATCCAGATTTAGGGCGAGGACCC
>DASPQI010000260.1:0-2834 GCA_035625045.1 Syntrophales bacterium
CTTGAGGGAGACGGCAGGACCATGCCGAATCATTTCGATCCCCAGGTGCTTGATGCGTTCAGAAGAGTAATGTCGATCTTCGAAGAAATATACCAGAAATATATCGATCTGTCCCTTGAAGATTCCGGGATCGAACAAAAGTACGAGTTCCAATGGGCGGACGATCTTGCCAGCGGCTTTGAGGCGATAGACACTCAGCATAAAGAATTGATAACGTTAACCCGTAAGTTGATTGATGCAGTGGGCAAGAAAGACAGCTTGCGTGAAGCCGGACTTGCCATGGACTTCTTAAGAGAATATGTCGTCGAACACTTCCAGATGGAAGATCTTTATATGGAAACATACGGTTATCCCGAAAGAGCTGCGCACAAAGAAAGACATCATCAATTCATTGAAGAATTTGAGGCATATCAAAAAAGATTTTACCAAGGCATTGCTGACCACCGCGTTACACTCGAAATAAAGGGATGGCTCTATAATTGGCTCCTCAAGCACATAACAATATCGGACAAGGATCTTGGAAATTTCTTAAAACAAAAAACCTCCGGTAATGCATGATGTGATCTGCGGCCGCATTTTAAGGTATACTTACAATTATGATTAAAATTGCGGTGATTGACGGGCAGGGAGGCGGCATAGGGAGCCTCATAATTAAGCGTTTGAAAGAGACGATTGGAGACCGAGTAGAAATTATTGCCCTCGGCACCAACTCCACAGCCACCACTGCTATGATGAAGGCGCGGGCAAACAAAGGCGCTACCGGAGAGAATGCAATCCAGTGGAATGCCGGCAGGGTGGAAATCATAACCGGACCGCTCAGTATAACTCTGGCCAACTCAATGATGGGAGAAGTTACCATGAAAATGGCGGAGGCCATCTCATCTTCCCCCGCAAAAAAAATCCTGTTGCCTTTAAACCAGGAGGACGTCGAGGTGCTTGGTATTACCAAGGAACCTCTGCCCCATTTGATAGAAAAACTTATTGAACAAATAAAGGAGAACGCACATGTGTGAAGCAAATGCATACATTATTAAAGACGGCAAAGAAGCCCTTTATCTCGAAAACGTAGATGTCCTGATTCCCGAGGGAAGCTCAATTTTTCTCAAGAACCTTTTCGGGGAGCAGAAGACGTTCGAGGGATATGTAAAAGAAATATCTCTGCTCAAACATAAAATACTGCTCGAAGAGAAGAAGTGATCAGAAAAGCCCTGTTGCTGAAAATTTTCGATGCCGCAAATATGCAGCGGTGGAACGACAAGATTCGTCCCGTTGAACTAAGAGAACTGGACAAGCAGGCGCACAAGATGATACTGGCTTACTTTCTCGGCAAATTCGAAGAGGACAAGCAGGGTTTTGACTGGATAGAGATTATCGAGGGAGGCATATTCGAGTTTTTGCAGCGCCTCGTTATCACGGATTTAAAGCCACAGATTTTTTACAAAATAAAGGAAGACAAGGCCAAGTACCGGGAGCTGAATGCATGGGTTTATGATAAATTAAAGCCTGTCATATCTCCGCTCGGAGAAGCCTTCTGCACTAAGTTCAGGACATACTTTGAGGACTCCACCGACAGCCTTAACAAAAAGATTTTAAGGGCAGCCCATTTTTATGCCACGAAATGGGAGTTCGACATCATCGAACGGACAAATCCGGCGGGTTTCGAGATTCCGCAGATCAAGAACAACCTGCAGAGCGAGCAGGAAAAATATTATGACCTGAGAGGTATTCAGCAGTTGGCCATGTATTCACACTACAGAAATTTTATCGACTTGTGCGGCCAACTGAGATTTCAATTGCGCTGGAGCCATATCCACAGAGTCCCCAACACGTCGGTAATCGGCCACATGCTCATAGTAGCGGTGCTGTCGCACCTGTTCTCGCTGGGTATAGACGCCTGCAAAAGACGCTGCATCAACAATTATTTTACCGGCCTGTTCCATGATCTTCCGGAGGTGCTTACCAGGGACATTATATCTCCTGTCAAGAGGTCTGTCGGCGGACTGGAAGACCTCATAAAGGAATATGAAAAAGAGCAGATGGAAAAGGAAGTATACGCCCTTCTTCCCGAATCGTGGCATAAGGAAATCAGAATGTTCACCGAGGATGAATTTGCGAGCATTATTGTCAGAAATGGAAAAATGGAAAACCTGACTTCCGAAGAAATCAATAAAGGCTTCAATAAGGATGAATACGATCCGAGGGACGGCGAACTAATCAAGGCGACTGACGACCTGGCTGCGTTTGTCGAGGCATACCTGGCAATAGTAAATGGGATGCAATCCAATCAGCTCTATGAGTCTAAAAATTATCTGAAAGACAGGTACAAAGATAAGATCGTAGCCGGAATACATTTCGGTGAAATCTATGCGGACTTTGAATGAAATTTTGAATGTTGGATTTTAAATTTTGAATTTCGGAAGAATAAAATACTTCCTTAATTCAACATTCAGCATTCAAAATTCAAAATTCTTTTATGACTATTTGGCGTTTAATAGATTCCCGACCATGTGATGCCGCATACAATATGGCGCTCGACGAGGCCATTGCCTGTTCTGTCCGCCAAGGCGGCTCTCCGGCAACTCTTAGGTTTTTTGGCTGGCTGAAACCTTCCGTGAGTCTTGGAGCATTCCAGAAGATTTCCGATATCGACACGCGCTGGTGTGCCGATCATAATGTGCCAATTGTGAGAAGGCCTACCGGAGGCCGTGGCATTCTCCACAATGATGAACTTACTTACAGCTTTTCTGCAAGGGATGATGGTTTATTTTCGACAGGTCTCCTCGATGCATACCGGAAGATAAGCAGCGCCTTCGCTCTCGGAATGCGAAAAATTG
>DASPQI010000261.1:0-9518 GCA_035625045.1 Syntrophales bacterium
TTAATCTATATCCCACATCGTTGATGTTTTTCGCACGATTTGGCACAAACATAATATCAAAGGATGGCTGGTTATCCACAAGGACTAGTCCGTTAGTGTCCAGAACCAAACCTCTCAATGGTTTAATTTTTCTCAGGCGTACGCTGTTATTTTCTGATCTCTGTCTTAATTCGTCCCCCCTGATAACCTGAAGATGCCACATCCTCATAATGAGAAGAGACAACATAATAGACATGACGGCAAATACTATTTTGAATCTTTTCCTGAATTGACCAGGTTCAGGACCGTTCAACTGGCCATGCATCCCTGCCATTCAATACTACCTCTACCCGATTAAAAGCCCTGAATAATGCGGGGCTTAGACCACTGACAATCAATGCCTGTGGTATATAATAAAGCAAAGCAATTGATACGCCTTGTCCATATAACAAAGGGTAAAATAAAGCAATTATCATGCCCTCAAACAGCGCACATATCAAGGTAAAAATCATTATGAAAACTGACTTTTCCGGAGAAATCCGGTAAGAAGCAAGCAGGGAAATTAAAAAAATAATTACATAAAACAAGGTA
This sequence comes from Syntrophales bacterium, assembly GCA_035625045.1. GTDB lineage: Bacteria > Desulfobacterota > Syntrophia > Syntrophales > UBA2185 > DATKLL01. Next base: position 571 of record DASPQI010000261.1, read on the forward strand.
TAAAGTCCGGAGATTGAAAAGGTAATGCAGTCGCGTAGAAAGCCAATAATTAAGCTTAAGACCCCACCTCTTATTATATCCAGCCGAAATCCTATATATATTACCAATATCAGGGATAGTTCCACTCCTATTTTACCAAAGAGCATGATATCCGAGACCATCGTTTGAATAACAATCAGAATTAATGACAAAAAAGGAATTAAAATATAATTGATCACCCTTCATCATCCTTATTCAATACAATCACCATCACTTCCTCAAGCCTCGCAAAATCAACGAATGGTTCTACATTAATCTTCTGGAATAATCCGCTATCGGTTTTGTCCACGCTCTTTACGGAACCAATAAGTAATCCCTTAGGAAAGAGACCGGAAAGGCCTGAAGAAATGATGATATTGCCAACATTGACAGTTTCTGTTTTTGAAATGTATTTCAAAGAGCAGCTATGTGGACCGGCGCCTTGTAGGATTCCCTGGATTCTGTTCTCCTGGACAAGCGCATCTACGTTACTGCTTTCATCAATAAGAAGTAAAATTTTTGACACATGCGAGGATACTTCGACGATCCTTCCCACCACCCCTTGGTCAGCTAAAACCGGCAGGTCAACTCTCAAGCCATGGGAAGTCCCCTTATTAATTAATATTGTTTTGATTATCGATGTTTGGTCTCTGGCAATGACCCTGGCAGCAATCATAGGATAGTTGACTTTTTCTTTGAGTGCGAGGAGTTTTTGCAAGCGTATTCCTTCAAGATATGCTTCCCGGTATTGAACTGTTTCCCGCGTCAACAACGCGTTCCCCTTCTTCAGGCGCTTGTTTTCCTCTTCCAGCCCCACGAGAAATATATACCGCTTCCATGCGCTGCTAAGCCCTTCGAAGGAAATGGTTATTATATTTGCTAACGGAGCTGCAGTCTCCAGAACGAGGCCTCTGAAAAAACCAACTGTTGATGGCTTTTTAACACTGTAGGATAATAAGATGAGAGAGATGATGATCAGGAGACATGCTATTATAATTGATTGATATTTTTTAGGGAATAACATCTTTCTCCTGAAATGATATAAACGGAGATGCCGGTCGGGAGATCATCAGACAAGTCTATCCTTCATGCAAGATACTCAGCTCTTCGGGAAATTTGCAAGACCGCTTATCATGGATATAAATGCTAATCAGCACTTTGATCATATTTTTAAACAAAATATGTTCTGAAATGGGGTTAAACTATACCTGAAATGTAACCTCTTTCAATACATCCAAATGATCCAGTGCCATACCGGCGCCTCTCGCAACTACCGAAAGGGCGTCATCAGCGACAGTTATGGGCAGTCCCGTTTCCTCCTTTATGAGAATATCGAGATTTGTCAAAAGGGCTCCACCGCCCGTTAAGACAATTCCTCTGTCAACAATATCTCCGGCTAATTCGGGTGGGGAATTATCCAGGGCGTCCTTAATTGCATCTATAATAATACTCACTGGCTCCATAATGGCTTCCCGCACCTCTTCGGAATTGATCTCAACTATCTTTGGAATACCGGATATAAGGTTCCTTCCTTTTACGTCCAGTTTCCGCAATTCTCCATCCGGATAGGCACACCCAATGGTCATTTTTATTATTTCTGCCGAACGCTCACCTATAAGGAGATTGAATTTTCTCTTCATATACTGGACGATTTCCTCATCCATTCTGTCACCCGCGACTCTGACAGACTTCGAATAGACAATTCCTGCAAGGGATATCACAGCAACCTCAGTGGTACCTCCGCCAATATCCACTACCATGGAGCTGGTCGGTTCCATAATAGGCAAGCCGGCTCCAATGGCGGCTGCCATTGGCTCTTCGATAAAGTACATTTCCCTGGCGCCTGCTGATTCCACAGTTTCCCTGACGGCCCGTCTTTCCACCTGTGTTATGCCGGAGGGGATTGACACAATTATTCTTGGACGTACTAAAGCCCTGCGATTGTGAACACGGTGGATGAAATGCTTCAACATGGCTTCCGTGATGTCGAAATCGGCGATTACACCTTCCCTCATGGGTCTGATAGCCACTATATTTCCTGGGGTTCGTCCCAACATCTTTTTCGCTTCCAGGCCGACAGCAAGAACCTTTTTTGTACCCCGCGCATCTTTATGAACGGCAACCACCGAAGGTTCATTTAATACAATCCCCTTACCCTTCATGTAAACCAGTGTATTTGCCGTTCCTAGATCTATAGCAAGATCATTGGAAAATTTTCCCAAAATATAATCAAAAAGCAAGATCTTTCCTCCTTGTTTTCTTGTATTGTTTCAGTAACGATACCGGTCATTGTATCACGAGGTTATAACATATACAGCATTTCATTTTCCTAATCAATGACTTTTTAAAAAGTTATTGCTTTTTAGAGGGGGCTGTAATACAAGTTTTTGCCTAAATACTATTGAGGAATTATAGAATGCTTGAACTGATGAGGAAACACGCCAGACATTGGCTGATGATTGTATTGCTGGGGATGATTATCTTTGTTTTTGTCTTGTATTTTGGCACAACGCGCGGAAGGCATCAGGCGGAGGCAATCGCTGTTATCGATGGTAAAGCCATCCCATACATGGAGTTTCAAAGGAAATACCAGAATCTTGTCGAAATCTATCGGCAGCAATACGGGGGTGTCCTTACCGATGATATTCTTAAAAGTCTGAATCTTAAGCAGCAGGCATACGATGACGTCATTAATCAGGCAGTTATTCTGCAAAATGCCAAGGATCTCAATTTACAGGTTACCGAGGATGAAGTTAAGGCATCTATCTTTTCTAACCCAGCTTTTCAAAGGGCGGGCGTTTTTGATGAAAAGATTTATAATCAGGTCTTGCGTTACAACAGGATGGCTCCCGCTGATTTTGAAGATGCTCAAAGAATGATGCTAGCGATGGCAAAACTGGAGGATATTATCCAGGGAGCTGTCAAGGTCTCAGATAAAGAAGTCCTTGATCTGTACCGATTTCAGAGCGAAAAAATAAATGTAAGCTATCTGAGCCTTTCTTCAAAGAACTATAAAAGCATGGTAACCTCGCGCCGCTCCGATCTGGAATCGTACCTGAAAGAACATCAAGATGATTTTCTCGTTCCAGAGCAGATTCAGATAAAGTATATATCATTTTCCGGACACGATTTCCTGTCCTCAGTAAACGTACCTGAGACGGATGTGGTCGAATTCTATAATCGTCACAAAGATAATTTTATGAAAAAGGGAGGTATAGTAGCTCCCTTATCCGAAGTAAAAGACAAGATCATTGACGAACTAAAGCAGGGTCGCAGCAAACATATTGCCGCCGAAGAGGCCAAGAAGGCCCACGACGAAATATATCAAAAAGAAAATTTTGACAATTACGCCAGACAACATGGATATAGGATCAGCACTACAAGTTTATTTAATTCAAAAAACACTCCCCAAGAATTCAAACAGGTAAAGGATTTTACCAAAGTTGCCCTCAGCCTGCAAACAGATGAACTTAGTCCTGTCCTTTCAGATGACAAATCATATTACGTCCTGAAACTCGTTGCCAAAAAACCCTCTTACGTCCCAGTTTTGAATGAAATTGAAAAGGAGGTAGAAAATCAATTTGTAGAAAGAGAGGCCATGCGCCTGTGCAAAAAGGACGCGGAAGGAATCCTTGAGAGTCTTAAGAAGGGAGAAACACTGCAAAAAATATCTAAGGAAAAGGGGCTGAAGATAGAAGAAACAGGATTCTTTCTCCCTGGCTACACCATACCGAAAATCGGCTTTTCCAAGGATTTGAGTAATGACCTCCTGCAAACTTCCGATCAGAACCCTTATCCGGATAATGTCCATTATATCAACGGGAGCTTCATAATAGTGAAGTTTAAAGAGAGAGGGAAACTGGATTTCCATGACTTCGACGCGAAAAAGGCAGTCTTGGCAAATTTACTTCTGAAGATGAAGAGAAGCGAATACATGACAGCATGGATAGAAAAAAACAAGGAATCCATGATCAAGAATGGGAGATTAAAATTGACGAAAGACGTCAAAGAACTCTAACGTCAATTCCTTGTCTGTTATCTCCAATCACTTAGATATTTCAATACGGCTTTAACGGTTTCTCCAACCTCAAGGACTAGGAATTTATATAACCACCTTTTTTAAGAGAAATACTGTATCATACCTTTTTTTCTTTTGACTCAATTTTTCATACCCACTATACTCAATCCATAAAGAAGAAGTGTTTAACATAAAAACACCGGTGATAAATGGAAGAGACTCTTGGCCAATATTTAAGAAGAAAGAGGGAATCACACCTTATATCATTGCAGGAGATATCTCAGTCCACAGGCATAAGCATTCCTTTGATCAAGGCCTTGGAGGATGATAATTTCAGTTCATTCCCTAATCAAAAAATTATTGCAGAATATTTAAAAAAGTGCGCCGCGTATTTGAGGCTAAATGAAAAGTATGTCCTGAGACACTACCAGAGGCAATCCGACCAAACTCGTCAAATGAGGCATTGGCCGCAATTATCTCTTTTCTCGGGCGAAAATACAACTTTTGAGCAAAAAGACGATCAGAAGCAGCTTTTCAGGAAGCGTACTTTCCAGGGCATTTTCTGGCTGGGTATTATCATTTGGGTTATCGTCGTTTTTTCTCTCTGCATCCTCATATTGTCTCCAAAGGAAGACCCTACCGAAGGCCGGAAAATATCAACGTCCAATTATATAGGGAAGGAAGCTTCTTATGAAAGAAATGACCGTTCACCTTCGATTGCTATAGAACAAACGGGACCCTCACCTATCAAGACTCCGGACAGCTCAGGGGATATTTCTTCATCCGCACCCCGAAATTTTATATCTGCAGAGTATGACAATCGTGAGAAAAAATCAGGGAGACACACCAAGGACGTCGCCCGTTCGCAGGTGAAAGTAAAGGTAATTGGAAACAGGAACAGTAAACGATATCACCTGCCAGGCATGAAGTATTACGACCAAGTCAAGTCATATCATCGCGTCATATTTAATTCGGAGGCTGAGGCTATCAAGGCGGGTTATAGCAAGGCTCGTGAATAAATGCATTAATCGACTTCTATAAACTTGCCGTTCTTCCACTCGCCCACATATTTTTCACCGGTTGGAAGTATCAACGTTCCCTGCCCGTGATAGTCATCATTCTTGAACTGACCTGCATATTTGGTCCCGTTAGTAAAGGTCACCGTACCCTGTCCATTTTTCTTTCCGTTCTTAAACTGACCCACGTATTGACCATCAGGTCTGGTCATTGTTCCCTGCCCATGAGGCATACCATTTTCAAACTGTCCTATATATTCCCCGCCGTCCGGATATGTCATGGTTCCCTGTCCATCAAACATACTATTTTTCCATTGACCTACATATGATTTACCATCCGGAAATTTTGCAATTCCCTGGCCTTCCAAAACACCGTCCTTAAATTGCCCTGTATATTTTCTTCCATCAGGAAAAGTTAATATACCATGTCCGTTCATCTTACTATCTTTGAATTGGCCCTCATATGTCCTGCCGTCAGAAAACTTTATCGTACCTTTCCCCTCCATCATGTCGTTCTTCCATTCACAGGCGTATTCAGTGCCGTCAGGCAAAGTTAAAGTCCCTTTTCCATCCTTTTTGTTATCTTTAAAATGACCGACATATTTTTTGCCGCTCGGCTCAGTCAGAGTCCCCCCTCCATTTAACTCATTATTTCTGAACTGGCCGGCATATGATTTGCCGTCGCGTGAGGTTAACACTCCCCGCCCTTCCCTTTTGTTATCCTTCCATTCTCCGCTATAATGCATGCCGTCATCACCGGACATCGTACCGTGTCCATGAAAAAGATTATTTTTAAATTGTCCTACATAGGTCTTGCCGTCGGAAAATGTTATAGTTCCCTGTCCATTCAATTCGCCATTCTTGAACTGACCTATATATTGCGCACCGTCATGAAAGGTCATGGTCCCATGACCATTAGGTTCGCCATCTTTCCACTCACCTGTATATTTTTTCCCGCTGGAAAACATCATGGTCCCCTGTCCGCTGAACTCACCATTCTTAAATTGGCCGGTATATTGTGCACCATCAGGGAAGGTCATAGTCCCATGACCATCCATTTTGTTATTCTTCCATTCCCCTGCATAACGCAATCCACCAGGATAGCTCAACGTGCCCTGCCCATCCCATTTTCCGTCTTTCCATTCTCCGACATAATTCATACCGCCCGGATAGGACATCGTTCCTTGTCCATCCATCACAACTTTCTTGTCCGGTCCTATATTCTTTGCAGGTGTCTTTCTATAAAAATTTCTGAAAAATTTGCTCAAAAGGGCAGGCATGTTATATCCTCACTCTCACAAAAAGGCATCTTTCGAATCCATCATCCAGATGAAGATTGGTAATGTATTATGACAGGAACGGTTTTGTTTTTGGAAGTGTAAGGAAAAGTATGTTGTGTGTCAAGGGAAAATGACCGCAAGAGGCAGCAGCATTCAAAGGTCCTATCATTGCTTTTTACAAGGGACCGGAGAAGCATGCAGAACATTCTCTCCCGCAACGTCGCGCCGTATGCAAGACGCATCCGGGATTTTTCATCACATCAATAAAATCTTATTTGTCTCATTTACCTATGATGATCTTCCCGTTTTGATAATCCACCGTTACTTTAAAATCTCCTAAAAAGCTGAGACCCAGTAGACCATCAAAGCCGCTAAGGGAATAATCATTAGGGGTAATAACAGCCCGGACATTTTCTTTTTGCGCATTTCCGAGCTCAATTTTGTTGATTACAAAAGACCTCCCTTCGACCTCCCCACAGTTGGTGTAAAGTTTTATAGTCTCATACCCGGAGGTCAGGTCTTGGCGCAATTTTTTTGAAATTGCCTCGGTTAAAACTACAAGATTGGCCCCTGTATCAAAGACCATCTTTACCTTCACGTCATCATTCAGTATAGCATTGACTAACACAAGACCCGATGCTGTTCTTTCAAAAGGTATCACATTCCCACTGCCTCTTTCTTGAGGTTCCGTTATGACTCTGAAATTGTGAAGGTAAGAGGGAGGTATATCATCAAGGCTGTCTGATAAGTGAACTGTCCCGCTCGCATCTATCCATCTGTATATTGCGGCTGAGGACTCAAACGGGTGAAATGCCACTAACAAGAAAATTGAGAGGAAGTAAATTCCAAGCCAGGTCAGGAATAGACTACTTTGCTTATTGGCAGCCATTTGAAACCTCCTTTTTTTATATGCCCACACCATCACTTTACCCATTTTGCCGACCTTTAAATTTGCCGGCTTTATTTCGAGAGTGCGGCGATAATCTCACGACAAAAGAAAGGCAGGTCTTCGGGTTTACGTGAGGTTATGATCCGGCCGTCACAGACGATGGGCTCATCCAGCCAGTTTGCTCCAGCGTTGATCATATCATCCTTTATGCTGTAAAAGCTTGTAACCCGTTTACCTCGAACGATACCAGCCGAAGCCAGTATCCAACCGGCATGGCAAATAGCCGCGACTACTTTACCTTGATTATATGCTTCCTTCACGAGCCCGACCATGGCGGGATTGCGCCGCATTAAATCAGGGGCATATCCGCCCGGGACAATGATTGCGTCATACTCTTTGATCCTGATGCTGCCGACAGACACATCGGCTGTAATCTCATAGCCCTCTGCACTTTTATAAACCTTCCCGCCCTCCGGGCCCGCTACGGTCACTACGGCTCCGGCCTCCCGGAGCCTGATCAGCGGGTACCACAGTTCCAGAACCTGGTAACGGTCTTCCACCAGCAAAACAATTCGTTTTCCTTCGATTTCCATATCCCCCTCCATATTATAACTAAGACTCTAAGCTCTGTCCTTTTATAATAAATGATACTCCCCTGCCTTAATACGTTTGATATAAATTCAGTTTCATGTCCATTAATCTCAAATACTAAGTAATGTGCTTAATCGCAAAAGACAATGAGGATAAAATAGAAGAACAATGATAGGTATATGCTACCTAAGGAAGACTGTTATTCTACGACAGGCTCATGACAAATTCCGGTACAGTTGGGGGCATCCTCATACAAACAGTGGTACATGCGTAAATTGTGTTACATCGACCAGTCCTTTGTCTGTAATTTTCAACGCCGGGATGACGGGCAATGCCAGGAAGGAAAGGGCCATAAAAGGTTCTCTCAAATGACAACCTAAATATCTCGAGACATGTATCATTTCTGTCCGGTTATGGGCAACCTGCTTGAGAGGCAACTCAGACATAAGTCCGGCAATCGGAAGCGGGAGCCTTGCCAGAACATCGCCATCCTTCACGGCGGCAAGACCTCCCCCCATGGTTTCTACGGTCTTAACCGCTTTGCATATATCCGGATCACTGCATCCCACGGATATGATGTTATGGGAGTCGTGGGCGATAGATGAAGCAAGGGCGCCCTGCTTCAAACCGAATCCATGAACCATACCGAGCCCAATGTTTCCCGTGTTATGATGGCGTTCAATAACGACAATTTTGATTAAATCCTTTTGGATATCTGATACCACGACACCGTTTTTCACAGGGGCCTTTACCACAGTGCTCTTCGTAATAATCTGGTCCTTAATCATGCCGATTACACGTATGAACTCACCCTTCTCGGGTATGACGAATGAATCCGGGCCGTAAGGCCTGATGTTCATGGTTGCCAGATAATCCATCTGTGATTGCTGCGGTGCGGGAGTGGTGCAGTGTCCGCCCTTGCATACAATGCGTCCATTTTTTATTACGGTATTAACCTTCACCGGTTGGAGAGATGACAGTATTAATAGATCTGCCTGATAGCCGGGAGCCACGGCGCCGAGGTCCTTCAAGCCGTAGAAACGGGCTGTGTTGAGTGTAACCATCATAATGGCGAGGATGGGATCAACGCCATAATTTATAGCCATGTCAACCAGATGGTTCAAATGACCCCTGTG
>DASPQI010000262.1:0-11892 GCA_035625045.1 Syntrophales bacterium
CTAAATACTTGGTTCTTAAAGAAAGGAACTCCTCTTCAGTATTGGAAATACGTAATTCAGATTCTGCCTGCTTTTGAAGTTCCTCAAGTTCCTTCAGCATCCTGCTAGCTTACCTTTTGCAATATTGACAATTTCAGAAAATCCACGAGGATCATGAACCGCAAGCTCGGCCAAGGTCTTCCTGTCAATTTCCACACCAGCTTTTTTCATGCCATCGATTAACCTGCTATACGATATCTCATTAAATCGTGCAGCCGCATTAATCCTTGCGATCCACAGTTTCCTGAAATCCCTTTTTCGTGCCCTTCTATCCCTGTAGGCGTACTTCATCGCCCTTTCCACGGCTTCTGTGGCTGTCTTCAACAGCCGGCTTCGCGCTCCGAAATAACCCTTCGCCATTTTCAGAATTTTTCGTCTCTTCTTTTTAGCAGTAATACTTCTTTTTACTCTTGGCATCCCTTCTGATCTCCCAACTTAATTATTAATAAACTTAATACAGTATCCCGTTACTTAATTTTAAAGCAGGCCTTGTCTCAGCCTCGTTTTCAATCTCTACATATACGGAATTAGGACCTTTATTCCTCTCGTATCCTTCTTGTCGAGAATAGTAGACTTTCTCAAATTCCTTTTTCTTTTCGTAGATTTCTTCGTAAGAATATGACTCGCATAAGCTTTACTCCTTTTTACCTTACCTGTTCCCGTAAGGCTAAACCTTTTTGCCGCTCCCTTGTGTGTTTTCATTTTTGGCATTAAATCACCCCTCGTATATAAATCCAAATTCTAATATCTAAATTCTAAACAAAGCTCCTTAACAATTTGGTCATTTTTATCCCGACTGTGTTTAGTATTCCGGATTTCACGCTTAGAATTTCCTGCTCTATTTCTTCGGCGAAACCATCATGACCATATTTCTGCCCTCCAACCTCGGTTGTTGATCAATGACGCCTACATCTGCCAGCGTCTTTTGCACATCCTCCATTATCTTCTTGCCAAGGTCGGTATAAGCCATTTCACGTCCTCTGAACATCATGGTTATCTTTACTTTATCGTTCTGGCTGAGAAATTTCTTAATATGTTTGATCTTCACCTGCAGGTCATGTTCATCAGTCTTGGGTCTTATTCTAATTTCCTTTACCTGAATTATACTCTGACTTTTTTTTGCGACCTGCTGCTTCTTACTCTGCTGGTATCGGAATTTTCCATAATCCATGATCCGGCAAACTGGTGGAGTCGAATTAGGGGCAACTTCAACCAGATCCAGGCCTGCCTTGGCCGCTACGTCCAGTGCATCAGCAAGAGACATTATACCCAACTGCTTACCTTCTTCAATAACCCTGACGGTGGTCGACTTAATCTCTTGGTTTATGTTTAACTCCTTGGTTATAGGTCACCTCCTGAATAAAAAAAACTCAAATCCGGGTATAGAAATTCTAAACATTTTATACATCTGAATTTTGATATTGTCTAGAATTTCGAACTCAGTGCTTAGGATTTTATTCTATTTATACTGTGAGCATTTCTCCCGTACTAGTTCAATAAACTCATTAACCCCGATGGCGCCTAGGTCTTTACCACTCCGTTCACGGGGAGAGACACGATTCGATTCCATCTCCCGATCGCCGATTACCAGCATATATGGCATCTTCTGAACCTGGGCTTCTCTGATCTTATATCCCAGCTTTTCATTTCTGAAATCCTTCTCCGCGCGAATTCCTGCGTTGGTCAATTGTAAGTAAACCCCTTCTCCATAAGGGATATGTTTATCTGTAACAGTCATCAGAACCGCCTGCACCGGTGACAGCCAGAGAGGGAAGGCCCCAGCATAGTGCTCTATCAACACCCCCAGGAAGCGTTCTATAGACCCAAGAATCACCCTGTGCAGCATTACCGGCCTGTGTTTATCTCCATCTGCGCCTATATAGCTGAGTTCGAACCGTTCCGGAAGTGTAAAATCGCATTGGATAGTAGCGCACTGCCATTTTCTGTTCAAGGCGTCTTTCAGCTTAAAATCGATCTTGGGTCCGTAAAATGCACCGTCTCCCTCATTAACTTCATATGACATGCTGTTTACCTTCAGGGCATTCTCCAATGCCGCCGTCGCCATCTCCCAATCCTCATCAGACCCGATAGAATTTTCCGGCCTTGTACTAAGCTCCACGCTGTAGTCAAAGCCGAAAATTTTCATGGCATAGCTTACAAAATCGGCAATGCCGGTGATTTCACTGTTCAGCTGTTCCGGTGTACATAAGATGTGAGCATCATCCTGCGTAAACTGGCGCACTCTTGTAAGGCCATGAAGCACACCTGTCTTTTCATGCCGGTGGACGGTACCAAGCTCGAAATACCGGAGCGGTAGGTCCCGATAGCTGCGAATCTTCGACTTGTATATCAGCATGTGGGAAAGGCAGTTCATAGGCTTTATCCCATAACCCTGATCTTCAATCTCCGTGAAATACATATTATCTCTGTAATGGTCGAAATGTCCCGATTTCTTCCAAAGATCAACTTTAAGCAGTTGGGGCCCTATTACCATCTCATATCCACGTTTCAGGTGTTCTTTTCTTTCCCAGTCCTCAATAATAGCTCGCAGCATGGATCCTTTGGGATGAAATATGACCAGACCCGCCCCTGCTTCATCACTTATCTGAAAGAGGTCCAGCTCTTTCCCCAGCTTACGGTGATCCCTTTTTTTTGCCTCTTCAATGACATGGAGATATTCTGCTAGCGCCTCTTTAGTTGCAAAACCCGTCCCGTATATACGCTGGAGCATCTTATTTTTCTCATTACCCCGCCAATATGCCCCCGCTACACTTAATAACTTAAACGCCTTAATCATTCCCGTAGAAGGTATATGGGGACCACGACACAGATCCACATACCCATCCTGGCTGTAGATACTGACCGTCTTTACGTCTTCCGGCAAATCATTTATAAGTTCGACCTTGTATGACTCACCTTTATCCCGGAAGAGAGCAATGGCTTCTATTCGTGACACCTCCTGACGTATAAAAGGATAGTCAGCGGCTATTATCTCGTGCATTCTTGCTTCGATCTTTTCAAAGTCCTCTGGAGTAAATGCCTCGGCATATTCAAAGTCATAATAGAAACCCTCTTCTATGGCAGGCCCTATACAAACCTGCACACCTTTGAAGGTATCCTGGACGGCCTGGGCCATCACATGCGATATGCTGTGCCTGAGGACTGCCAGACCCTCTTTTGATAAAATATCGACCAAAGCAAGGGTTGCATCCTCTTTAACTGGATGGCTTAAATCAACAAGCGTATTATTTAATTTTGCTGCAACTGTTGAAGAAAGAACATCCTTTCTCCATGATGCAATAACATCCTTAATAATTACACCGGTACGGCATTTACTGATTGAGCCATCCGGAAGTATGATTTTTGCTTCATTCATGAATTAAATTCCGGCATTTCATTCATATCACTCACACTTCTATAAGAAAGGGCATCACCGCATATATACTGCTGATGCCCTCATCCACAATTAATCATCATATTGGGTTTTTATTGTTGTCTAAAAAATGGTAGGCACGCAGGGATTTGAACCCTGGACATCCACCGCGTCAGGATGGCGCTCTCCCCCTGAGCTACGTGCCTACATCAGGGTCTCCCCAAACGGAAGAGAGTGATTTTTAACAACAAAACACTGTTATGTCAAGCAAATATTGTTATTTCCCCTTTTTAAGGTACTTAGACGTCAATCTATGGCAGGGTACTATTTAATCTAACCCCCCTGATCATATAATCAAGGCCGGAGATAACAGTGAACAGGACTGTGAGCCATTGTATAATCAAAAGCCATATGTAATTAATCAACCCGGGATAAATGCGGAATATCAGAAAAAAAGCTAACACTAACAATTGTAGAGCCGTTGTGATCTTGCTTATAAATGACGGGCTGATTTTGTATGGTATTGACATAATCGACATGATGGCAATACCAATAAGTATAATCAAATCCCTGCTGATTACAATAACTGTAAACCATCCAGGAATTATACCCTTTATAGACAACGTCACAAAGCAACTTGCAAGGAGAGCCTTATCCGCGATGGGGTCCAAATATGCCCCCAACACAGTTTGCTGATTTAATATGCGGGCAAGGAATCCGTCAAGGGCATCTGTAATCCCCGAAACAATCAGGACAATAAGCGCCTTTGTGAAGGCCCCCTGCATGAGGAAAATTACCGTAACTGGAACAAGGAGGATCCTCAACAACGTCAGAAAATTGGGTATATTCATCTGTCTGTTTTAGTAGGTTTATCTGAAGAATGTATCCGAGGGTTCTACCCCGATTATAATTCTTGATCTCTCGATTTGTTCCAGTCCACCCAGCTGTCCATATCCTCCTTTTCGGAGAAAGTCCGAGGGGTCTCTGCTGTTCCATCTGCAGTTATTCTTATTTGCTGCATAGATTTAATAATATATACCCACTCCTTCATAGTAACTCTTTCAGGACCGGGTATCGGCTTGGGCCCTGCAATTTTTTTTGGAGGACCGATCATCTTCGGCACCTCTATGGCTGGCCCGCCCCCAGACACGTGTACCGCTCCGTCATACACCCTCACCAGGACTGACCTATTATCCTCGACATTCATGCGATAAACGGTACCCCTGACACCGGCTACGGCATTTTCACATTGAAGTTCAAATTGACTTCCTTTCCCCATCTTTTTTCTCACATTTGCCCAAGTTTTTCCAACTGCCAAATGAAACTTTATGTTCCCTGTCGCAATTCCGCTATCGGCTTCAATCTGAAGAACCTTAAAATGAGAATTACCGGCAAAACGCACAATAGAATAGTCTGGCAAGACAAGCTCAAGTCTCGCATCAGACCCTGTGTTAACCTCGTCACCTCCCTTAATCGTGTCTCCCATCGTCAATGATCGCCAGTTCATCTTACCGGCTGGCAGAACCTCAACTATGCCTTCCAATAAGTTAACTTTAGCCTCGCCTTTACCGATCACAAGTTCCATAACCTTTTTGGCTTCAACCTGCTGCAAATCAAACAGCACAAACAAGAATACACACAAAATAATTATATTTTTTTTCATCTGTGTTTCCCTTATATGAAGCCAACCAAACATCTCTCCATAACAGGAGATACATCGGTCATAGGGCAGGAATTTTGCTGATGTTATTAAAACATTCCCAGTGCAATCTGCCTAAGTCGTCGAATCAGGACCATCCGGTAAAGTTTTCATGGCTTTTTCTACAACTTCCTGGATAGCCGGTTCAAAAACCTGGCATGATGCCATTTCGAGCTGTTCTCGTGACATCCCATAATTCCTTTTTACAGTTCCATATTTGGAATTCCAGAGCGTTTCACCAGTCTTTGCACTCCGGAGTTCAAGAACGACGGAAACGCGGGTAGGAGCGTAAATAAAATTATAGGAAGTAGAACACTCGTCTAAAGTAGTATACATGACCGCATCAACACCAAGCAGCTCACCTATTGCCGTCGGAGGAATATTAACTCTCCTGGAATCAACTTCCTCTTTGAAGACTTTTGAGAGTTTCTCATCTATAACGTTTAGGGGGATTTTGGGATATCCCTTGAAATACAACTCATTAAGAACCGCTTCCCTCAGCACCTGACCAGCTTTTACATTGGCTGTCATGTTGTTCACAGGCAATATAGCAATTAGCCTTGTGCCCTTTTTGCCGTGATCAGAATTCACCATGTCGGGTATTTTCGATGCACACCCCGTAATCATAGATAACACAATTATAAATTTAAGCAGTCGAATGAATCTACCCATAGCAGTTAAACCTCTGTATTAAAAGTTCCATGCAATTAACTTCTTCCGCAATGAGGACATCAACCTTACCTTTATCTCAAGAAAGTAACTTCAATATGATTCTGATCTGCCCGAGTATTGTCCAAGGAAAAATGCCCTGTTTTTACAAGTTCACCTGCGAAAGACTGAACGGTTCCCTGAATCTCCAGGTCTAGTCTTGCCACACCCCATTCAAAACGACGCTGATAAATATTCGCAACAGCCTTCACTTTGGTTGTTAGCAATTCTTTTACTTTTGCAAAGTCAGAGTAACTTTTAAGTCCTCTCACTGTAACGAATACTACAGTTATCGGAATCTGTTTCTTTAGAACAAGAATCCCGAGACCCTGAAGATCCTCTCTTATACTGCTTGCAAATAATGTTGCCCGGATATTAACCTGATATGCTGCTTGATATTGTCTCTCGCTGAGAATTTTGTAATCATGGATATATTCCATGGTTTTGGCATAAAGATTGTCTCTGATTATCTGAGATTGACTTGATATAGTCTTATCAGGAATCAATATAATAACGACTTGTTCGACAGCCTTCTGTAAGGCATCCTGGATGGCGTTATTCCTGGCGTTGGCTAAATCGTCATTTGTTATAGTACTGGTACCTTCAGTATTTACTGTCTTGATATCTTCGTTGTCCTGCAATAATCCCTTGGAGGGTAAGAGAAGAATCCCGGTCAAAAAAACCAGCATAATGAAAAAATACCTTTTCATCTTTTCAATTTGTCAATCTCTTCTCTGATAACCCTTTCGGCTATCTCCGGCACCATTTCTCTTGCAATTTTTTGAGTAATTTCAATAACCCTCCTCATTATTTCATCATTGAGATTTGAATCCTGAAGATGCCCACCTGAACCCTTCTCTAAAATATCCACGAGATCATAGACTTTGTCTTCCGGCTTCAACATCCTCTCATACACTCGTCCGTCAATGACAATGATCTCTCTATCCTGTTTGGCTTCAAGGCTGCTATTGCCATCAACCATTTCAACGAGTTCATAAATCCTGTCATTGGGCTTTAATAAATGACCATCAATAAGGGTGCTTTCCTTCCTGACAGCTTCTATAGTCACCTTATTGTCTTCTCCCAACTCTTCTACTAGCTTCTTTGATCTTGCATCCATGTGATCTTGCCTCACATATGCGCATTTAAATTGTATATTATCACAACGTAAAACTGAGTATCATACCTATGATATCTGTTCAAGAAAATAGTTTAGCAAGCTCCAGCTACCCTTGATTTATAACAAGCCTGTAAATTCTTTTCCTTGAAATACCCAATTCTTGCGCAAGCTTTTCTATAATATCGCGCCGGGAAAAATTGGAAATTTGCCGCAACTTTTCAAATCTGTCAATAATCTCATCATCAGAAAAAAAAGGAGGGCTTTTCTCTTTACCCGCTACGACTAATGTTATTTCACCTCTAATTGCTTTTTCCTTCAATTTATCAATGATATCGCTAGCTGTTCCTCGCATAATTTCTTCAAAGACCTTAGTCAATTCCCTTAGTACCACAACCTTTCGGCAACCAAGCATGGAATCAATATCACGCAGTGACGCTACAAGCCTTTTGGGAGATTCATAAAATACCAGCGTTTTTGGCTCATCGATCAGGGATGATAAAAATTGTTTCCGTTTTCCATGTCGCGCAGGCAGAAATCCGAAAAAAGCAAAACTACCCATCGGCAGACCGGAAACAGAGAGTGCCGCTATAACGGCAGAGACTCCGGGAACCGGCACAATCCTGACACCATTTGTAAGTGCCTTATTAATCAGCACATACCCCGGATCGGATACCCCGGGCGTCCCGGCATCGGATACAAATGCGATATCTGCACCTGCATTCATTTTGGATATCAAAAGGCCGCTTTTTTTACCCTCAATATGCTCATAGAGGCTGGTCATAGGGGTATGAATCTGATATTTATCCAACAATTTCTTTGTTCTTCTCGTATCCTCCGCAGCAATAAGCTGGACCTCATTGAGAACTCGGATGGCCCGCAGGGTAATATCTTCAAGATTCCCTATCGGGGTTGCGACAACATACAGTGTACCTTTTTTAATATCCATGTCCCCATGTATACTTTGTATATGGATTTTCGCACCGAGGGTAATTTAAATATCCAAAAGTACTTTTTCTATTGACATATGAAATCATTTTCGTTTAATACCAGACCTGACAAAAAAAAACCATTAAAAACAAGAAACTCCATATTTTACTATTGGCGGTGAAAAGATTCTGAAGGCGTACAACAAAAATTTTCAGACATCTCCTGACAAATGAATATGAAACGTATATTGATCACCGGTGGTGCGGGCTTCTTAGGCTCTCACCTATGCGACAGACTCATCGAACAGGGCAATGAGATTTTATGTCTGGATAATTTTTTTACAGGGAGCAAGGATAATATAATTCATCTCCTGACCAATCCCCTGTTTGAATTGATCAGGCATGACATCATCAACCCAATTTTGATCGAGGCCAATCAAATCTTCAACCTAGCCTGTCCGGCTTCTCCGGTGCACTATCAGTATAACCCCATCAAAACTATCAAAACGAATGTGATGGGAACTATCAATACCCTGGGCATGGCTAAACGTCTCAATGCGAAGATTCTCCAAGCCTCCACCTCTGAGGTATATGGTGATCCTGATGTTCATCCTCAGAGGGAAGACTATTGGGGAAGGGTTAATCCTATAGGACGAAGAAGCTGCTATGATGAGGGGAAAAGGGCAGCGGAATGCCTCATGATGGATTATCACCGCCAAAATAATGTCAAAGTAAAAATTTGCAGGATATTCAATACATATGGTCCACGCATGGCCTTGAATGACGGCCGTGTCGTAAGTAATTTTATTATCCAGGCCTTGAAAGGGCAAGATATCACGGTATACGGTGATGGGTCTCAAACAAGATCATTCTGTTATGTTGATGACATGATAGCCGGTTTGATCATGATGATGGCCAGCGCCGACAGTTTTCTCGGTCCCATAAACCTCGGCAACCCAGAAGAGTTCAGTATTCTTGATCTCGCTGAAACAATTATCAGTATGACAGGAAAACAATCAAAGGTAGTATTTAAACCTCTACCCCAGGATGATCCGATGCAGCGTAAACCGGACATTTCCTTAGCTATGAATACGCTGGGCTGGCAACCGCGGATAAGCCTTGAGGAAGGCCTTGAGCGGACAATCGCGTATTTTCGAGCTGTAATTTAAGGATAAGAGGATTACATGAAATTCGAAAAAAATATTCTATGTATCGGCGCCGGGTACGTCGGCGGTCCCACAATGGCTATGATAGCGTATAAATGTCCGCGATACAGAGTCACTGTCGTGGATATTAACCCGGCCCGCATTGCCGAATGGAATTCCGAGGAACTTCCCATTTATGAACCAGGCCTTGATAGACTTATTCAGGCAACGCGGGGCAAGAATCTCTTTTTCAGTACCGACATAGAAAGCGGAATTAGGGACAATGATATTATATTTGTCAGTGTAAATACCCCGACAAAAACTTTTGGCGCAGGTGCAGGTATGGCGGCAGACCTCCAGTACTGGGAAAAGACAGCCAGACAGATCCTAAAGTATTCTAAATCATCAAAGATCGTAATCGAAAAAAGTACACTACCTGTTAAAACCGCCCAGGCTATGGAGAATATATTGCATAATACACATTCCACCTCTTTTGAAATCCTCTCCAACCCGGAATTTTTAGCCGAAGGATCAGCAATCAGAGATCTGGAGAATCCCGATCGTATCCTCATCGGTTCCCGGGAGACGGAAAGCGGCTTAAGGGCAAGAGAAACCCTTGTAGAAATATACGCCAACTGGATACCGCGGGAAAAGATTATCACCTCTAACATCTGGAGCAGTGAACTTTCCAAAATAGTATCGAATGCCTTTCTCGCGCAGAGAATATCATCTATTAATGCTATCTCGGCCCTTTGTGAAAAAACAGATGCTGATATAACTGAAGTATCGCGAGCGGTGGGAATGGACAGCCGTATTGGCGGCAAGTTTCTCAATGCCAGCGTTGGCTTTGGAGGCTCTTGCTTTAAGAAGGACATCCTGAATCTTGTCTATCTCTGTAAATATTACGGACTTAACGAAGTCGCAGACTATTGGGAAAGTGTTGTCAAAATCAACCAGTACCAGCAGGAGCGTTTTATAATGAATATGTTGACAGCCATGTTCAATACTCTTACTGATAAAAAGATTTGCCTTTTCGGTTTTGCGTTCAAGGCCAATACAGGTGATACAAGAGAGAGCCCTGCCATTTTCATTGCCAGAAGGCTGCTTGAGGAAAAAGCAGAAATCGTCATCACTGATCCGAAAGCCTTGAGAAATGCGAGGGCAGACCTGGCAGGTGTTTATGGGAAAAAAAGCTTTGTAGAAGATCCCTATACGGCAGCCGAAGAATGCCACGCCATCGCACTACTGACCGAATGGGAAATATACCGAAACCTCGATTTTCAAAAAATTTACAACACAATGGTAAAACCAGCCTCCATCTTCGATGGCAGGAACATCCTCGATCACAAACGATGTTTTGACATCGGCTTCAATGTCTATCCCACAGGGAAACCCCCCCTAACACATTTCTGATCCATGAACATTATTGACACATTCAATATCACCATCATTGGTGCTGGGGTAGTTGGTCTTGCTGTGGCGGAGAAGCTTTCCGCCCGTTACGAGCGTGTGTTGTTAGTAGAGAAAAACACAGGCTTCGGCCAGGAAACGAGCAGTCGCAACAGCGAGGTGATTCACGCCGGCATTTACTATCCCCACGGATTCCTTAAGGCAGCCTTATGCACGAAGGGGAATCACCTCCTTTACGAATTATGCCGGGAGCGAAATATTCCCCACAAACGCCTAGGAAAATTGATCGTAGCCACTGACGATGAGGAGTGCGCAAGACTTGAATCCATAAAAAAACATGCCGAGGGTAACGGGGTTACTAATCTTACGCTGTTAGGAAAGAAGCAAATCCTGACTCTCGAACCGGAGATCCTCGCTAAAGCAGCTATATTTTCCCCTTCCACAGGTATTATCGACAGTCATAGTCTGATGAGATCCTTCTGCGTACATGCGGAAGCCAACGGGGCCATCATTGCCTACCGTTCGGAAGTAACGGCAATACAAAATGAGAACGGATCATATGAACTGGAAACGAACGGGGGGGAATACAGGTTCCGTACGAAGGTTCTTATTAATTCTGCCGGCCTCTATTCCGATAGGATTGCCGCTCTTGCCGGCATTGACATTGACTGTATGGGATATCGCCTGAAATATTGTAAGGGGAATTACTTCTCTGCTTCACCGGCACCGAAGCTATATCACTTGATCTATCCAGTTCCCCCGGAAAATACCGTGAGTCTTGGCATCCATGCTACACGAGATTTGGGTGATCGCGTCAAATTCGGCCCGGACAGCCAGTATATCGATAAAATAGAATACAGCATCGATGAAAGTAGGAAAACATCTTTTTACCTATCCATCAAAAAGTATCTGCCGGGGATCAGGGAAGAGACACTCCATCCGGATATGTGCGGCATCAGACCGAAGCTCCAGGGTCCGGGAGAACCTCCCCATGACTTTGTTGTTAAAGATGAAAAAGATATCGGGTACCCCGGCCTGATAAACCTCATCGGCATCGAGTCTCCCGGATTAACGTCCTGTATTGCCATAGCAAGCTATGTGCAGTCTCTTGTGTCTCCCCACATTTAGCATCAGAGTTTAAAGTTAGCTATTCAAGGCTAAATTTTAAAAAGAGGCTCATTTCCAAAGAAGTTGCTATCTTCTTTAGAATGCAAGGATCAAGGTGTCGAAGATTCAATTGAAATACTAAGAAGCGACAAGAAATGACTTAAATGGCTAGTTCGAAGGCGTTCTGAATAAGTTATACCTTGTTTCCGCCGGGCAGCATTTTAATTGCTACAATGGAGTGAACCCCACTCATTGCTCAAAATATGATAGAGTATTAGACAGGATCAGTTCCCCATAGGGGAGAAAGGATCATGTCATGAAGTATAGAAGGTTCACCCAGGATTTTAAAAGATCAGTTGTAGAGC
>DASPQI010000263.1:0-4464 GCA_035625045.1 Syntrophales bacterium
AATTCAGAAGTCTCGCTTTTATGAAGGGAGATTTAGAAGGATTTTGCAAAGGGGCACCTCGACGTATTGTCATTCCCTCCCCCGACAAGAGCGTTCGAGGGCAGGCTCTAGAGGGAATCCAGGATTTCTTTATGAACTAGATTCCCGCCTTCGCGGGAATGACAAGAATATGTGCGGCAATGACAGGCCACCCCCAACCCCCGCCAGCGGGGACAGTCCCCTGACACTTTATAGAAAAGGGAGTGAGTAAATCTATTTTTGTATTAAATGAAAGGATGGGCTTATGGCGTTGGACATAACAACTTCTTATATTTCTTTTTCCACATCAGGTCATATAGACGTCATCGATATGACCAGCCAGATATCTGAAAAAGTAATAGCATCAGGAATAGAAGAGGGGCACGTCCATCTCTTTGTGCCCGGTTCAACCGCGGCGATAACGACTATTGAATATGAACATGGCGCGATTGATGATCTGAAGGAGGCTATAGAGCATCTCGCGCCGGAAGATAAATACTACAGACACAATGAGCGATGGGGTGACGGAAATGGGCACGCCCATGTGAGAGCGGCCCTGTTAGGGCCGTCCCTGGCTATCCCTGTTATTGACGGGCACCTTGCGCTTGGAACATGGCAGCAGGTTGTCTTTATTGATTTTGACACTCGCCCGAGAAAGCGGCGGGTCATCGTACAGGTTTATGGCAATAAAAAGACGACGGGAGCGAAAGCGTGAGATAAATGAACGAAACATCTATCCCACGGAAATCAAAGGTAGCACTCCTTATCCTGGTAGCGGGAGTATTCTTTTTCAACTTCCTTTCCAGGTTGCTGCCGGCTCCGCTGATGCCTACCATTGAACATGACCTCGGACTGGATCACACCGGGGCAGGCAGTTTCTTTTTGCTGATTTCTCTCGGTTACTGTATATCGCTTGTGGGTTCCGGATATCTTTCGAGATGGTTTACCCATCGGAGGATTATAGCCCTTTCTTCCATTGCTACAGGCATGACCTTGCTTTTCGTGGCGGCGGGGAAAACTCACTGGATGATCTATCTGGGATTGGTCTTTCTTGGTCTGGCTGCCGGGGCTTATCTGCCTTCGGGGATTACCACCATCACATCTACAATATCGGCCGGTAACTGGGGGAAGGCTATCGCGGTTCATGAGACGGCCCCCTCCCTTGCCTATATCGCCGCGCCTCTCGTATCTGAGTTGCTCCTCCAATGGTGCACTTGGCAGGGGGTCCTGGCATCAATAGGCTCTATGGCAATTATTTGGGGTCTGCTGTTTTACCGTCTGAATCTGGGCGGCGATTTTAAAGGCGAGCCGCCCCATTTCATAAATGTCCGGCCTCTCATGAGGCATTCGACATTCTGGATCATGACTATTCTCTTCAGCGTTGCCATAGCAACAAGTATGGGCGTGTTCAGTATGCTCCCCCTTTTTCTTGTGGCGGAAAGAGGATTCGAGAGCAGTTATGCCAACACGATCCTCGGACTATCGAGAATTCCTGCAATAATCATCGGTTTTCTTGCTGGCTGGATTTCAGACCGTATAGGGCCAAGGCAAACAATGAAGATCGTGCTCATATTTAATGCGATTATGACAATTCTCCTGGGAATCGTGACCGGCAACTGGGTATTGCTCATGGTATTTCTGCAGCCGATGATGTCTGCTTGTTTTTACCCGGCCGCATTTACGTTTCTATCCAGTATCAGCCCTCCGAATGTCCGGAATGTTGCCGTATCGATGACTATCTTTTTCGCTTACCTGGCCGGAGCCGGTCTGATTCCGGCAGGTATGGGAGTAATGGGAGATGCGGGTCACTTTGCCTCTGCCATTATATTGGTCGGCGTGCTGATCCTGATAAGCGTTGCTCTTTTCCGTTACCTGAAATATAAGGAAGACGAATCATCTTAAAAAAGGAAGAGTATGTGCGGCCGGTTTGTTTTGATCAGTAATTTATCTGTTATTTCCGAGGAATTTAATATCCAGGAAATCGTCTGTGATTACGGGCCAAGCAGCGACGTGCTGCCAAGTAATAGCGTAGCCGCCGTAATCCGTGACAGCACAAATCGTCTCGTACAATTCCGCTGGGGACTGATCCCTTCCTGGGCCAAGGATCCATCCATCGGGAACAAGCTGATCAATGCGCGTGCGGAGACACTTGCAGAAAAACCGAGTTTTAAGGATGCCTTCAAGAGGCGCCGCTGCCTGATTATTGCTGACGGATTTTACGAATCATTGAAAGATAGGAAGAAAAAAGTACCCTTCTTTTTCCGGTTAAAAACGGGGAAGCCTTTCGGGTTCGCAGGACTGTACGAAACGTGGACATCACCGGAAGGGCAGGCTGTTAATACCTGCACAATAATCACCACGGAGCCCAATGATCTGATTCAGCCCATACATAACAGGATGCCCGTGATTTTGCCGAAAGAAAAGGAAGCCCTCTGGATTGATCCCACCGTTTTCAATCAGAGAGAACTGTCATTGATACTGCGGCCATATCCTTCCGCGGAGATGGAAGCAGTCTCCCCCACGCCTGCGGATTTATTCAAAAGTTAATTGGCCGTATAAACGAAATGTTTTTCTGCTTTTTCCTGTTTAATAAGCCCCTCTTTATTCAATTCAATCAGGTGTGCGTACGCTTCGTTGACTGCTAAAAACTGATCGAATTCAGGCAGATTTCCTCCGAAGATATCCAGAGAGACCTGATATGTAGTCTTTGGTTTCCCTTTCACGGAAGCAAGCACCAGTTCCTTTCTCTCGGCATGATGCTCACTGATCTCTTCTACGCGCGCCCGGAGGTTTGTGAAGGGATTTCCATGGGCCGGGTATATCTTCAGCACAGGAAGCTCCTTTACTTTTTGCAAAGAATCCAGAAAGCTTTTCAATGGCCGGAAACCGGGACTATAGGGATCGGGACTGAGATTAGGGGTTATATGCGGCAGAATGTGATCACCGGAAAGGAGGATTTTCTCCTTGCGGAAGTAAAAGCATATCTGACCTCTTGTGTGTCCCGGTACGGATATTACTTCAAATTCCTTATCGCCGACATTCTGAAACTCGTGATCCGCCAGGCGTATATCCACCCGAAAGGGAATTGTAGCTTTTTTGAAAAAATCAAGGAGTTCTATCAGGACATTGATAAACTTTTCTGTAAGTCCCTGTTCGCGGTAGAACATTTTCAATTGATTAATATCAACTCCCGTACCCTGATCACTATGTATACGCTGGGCATCTATCTCAGACATGAAAATGGAAGCCCCGGAAATTCCCTTGATCTGTCCGGCTATACCGCAGTGATCCGTATGAAAATGGGTAATATATATCCTGTCAATATCGCGAATTTTCTTGTTGATGGATTTCAGAGACCCTTCGAGCTTCATGAACGCTTCAGGTGTGTTTACACCAGTGTCGAACAGCGCTACCTTACCATTATGAATTAGTGCAAACACGTGCACATGCCCGAGACGAAAGGGCATAGGCAGTGTGATCATATAAAAATTTTCCGCTATTTTCTCCACAATCTACAACAGGTCTCCTTGTTGAGGCGTAATATCAGCATGTTTTATCATTCATGTCAATGCAAAGGCTCATATTTTTCTTGTGGTCCTTAACGCTATTTGCTAAAGGACATGCGATGCCAAAAATAAAAGTCACAAGAAAACCTTATATTATCGGCGTGATGGGAAGCCATGATAGCAAATCATCTGCGGTCATGGAAGACGCACGGCGTCTGGGAGAGGCCATCGCCAAGCGTGATTATGTTTTACTCACAGGGGGCGGTCCGGGCGTCATGAGGGCTGTGTGTGAAGGAGCTTATAAGGAAGGCGGCCTTGTCATTGGTATCCTTCCCAACGACAGACAGCATCCTCTCGAAAAATATCCCAATGAGTTTGTTGATATTGCAATTTTTACAGGGATGTTCGATGCACGCAATGTCATCAATGCCAAGACGCCGCATGTGCTTGTGGCCCTGAGCGGCGGTGCAGGTACGCTCTCTGAGATAGCTTTATCCCTTCGTAGCGGCACTCCCGTTATTTGTCTTCACGCCCCTCAATTTTCAATTCCCGGTAAACACGACTTCATTGCCGTCAACACCGTTGAGGAAGTCCTCCAGGAAATTGATAAGATACTGGCCAGGCAATCAGAAAAATAAATCAAAGGCTTTTGCCATATGGTGCAATGGAATATCTTGCTGATAGTATTTCTTGTTGTTTTTGCGGCTAACAGCGTCTTCCGCTGGTTAATGACATACATAAATGTCCGCTATCTGCGTCTGCATGGCCACGATGTCCCTGAAGTCTTCAAGGGAGAGATCGATGAAACTACTCTCGCAAAGATGAGCGACTATACGGCGGATACTTCCCGATTCGGGTCTATTGAACATTTTTTTGATGACGTTGCTACTCTTGTGATCCTGTTGAGCGGATTTCTTCCCCTGCTGGCCGGTATAATACT
>DASPQI010000264.1:0-5605 GCA_035625045.1 Syntrophales bacterium
GCCCCGGACAGCGTCAGTTTTGGGAGTTAACGACTGCTTTCATCCCGAAGATAATATCATTGGCGGTATACGCCACCTTGGATACCTGATTGATCTATTTAACGGCAACATTCCGCTTGCTTTGGCTGCATATAATGCCGGTGAAGGTACTGTTGTCAAACACAGAGGGATTCCTCCTTACCCAGAGACACGTATTTACATCCGACGAGTACTTGACAACTACGACCGTTATAGGCTGGAAGCGATTAATGCAACAGCAGTCCTAAAAGTAGATCAGTAATATTTATTATCCGTTCTAATCGGGATTTCACAGTCTAATTTTTCATAGAAGGCGGCTGGCCAGTTGTCTCCAGAACGCGCATCCATACGTTGCCCTCGGGGTTGACTTGTGATCCGGAAGTAACCATCCGGAAAGGGATATACACATATTCATCCTTTACCAGACCGACCATCATGCTTGTTTTACCCGCCATACCTGCGTGAACGGCATATTGACCCAGGGCGCCGCAGTAGATACTATCGCTCGCATTGGCAGGCACACTGCGAATTGTGTAGCTAGGGTCTATATATTTCAGATTTATCTCCAAACCGGTTTTTTTGAAATATTCCTCTATCTTTGTCTTCAAGAACAATCCGATATCCAACAGCTTTATATTTCCCGATGCATCCTTTTCCACGACCTCATTATCTTTATGAATGAGTTCCTGGGCGGCTCCTTCCGCAACAAGGATTACGCAGTGACCACTTTTTTTCAGACGCTTCTCCAAGTTTTTGAGAAAACCGTTTTCCCCCTCCAAGTCAAAAGGCACCTCCGGTATCAAAACGAAATTGACATCTCCCTGTGCCAGGGCGGCACCAGCCGCAATATGGCCGGACTGGCGGCCCATAATCTTCACGAGACCGATCCCCATCGGGGCACCCTGCGCTTCGATATGTGAACACTGGATGACCTTGACTGCTTCTGATATGGCCGTATCAAAACCGAATGTTTTTTGAATAAGGTTCAGATCGTTGTCGATGGTCTTCGGTATACCGATAATGCTGATGTTAAGCCTTCTTTTTGTTACCTCTTCCGCAATAAATCTGGCAGCTCTCATGGTACCATCCCCGCCTATGCAGAAAAGAATATCGACATTCATGCGTTTTAAAGTGTTTACCATTTCAGCAGGATCCTGCATACCGCGGGAAGAAGATAGAATGCTTCCTCCGGAAGTGTGGATGTCTTTTACAATATCCGGCTTCAGCTCTATTGCCTGATGACTGAATTTTGGTATCAAACCCTGGAATCCGTATTTAATCCCAACAACATTTGTTACCCCATACCGGTAAAACAGTTCCATGAAGATTGCCCTTATGACATCATTGATACCGGGACAGAGACCTCCGCATGTCACAATTGCTGCCTTTGTCTGAACGGGATCGAAGAAAATCATCTCCCGCGGACCTGCAACCTCAATTGACAATGGTACTCCATCCGACGTAGTTAAATCTTTGAAATGTTCTAGGTAGATATTGAAGAGAATACGTTTTCTATCAGAAGTATAATAGCTTACATTTACCGGGGATGGTATGGTCCTCTCACCCAGATCCTGAATGGTAAAATCAGTTAATCCTTTCTCCATGTTTCTTCCCCTCCCGTGATATAATTAAATTAGCAGCATTAATGCCGGATATTATCTCACCCTCAAAGCCGAGACCTGCCATCAGCATGCCTCCCGTCATATAAACATTATGTATGTGTGTTTTATTGGATATGCGTGACATGCCTAAAAAAGGACAGTATCGCATACAATATTTCTGATTAATTACCTCCTGATGTTTTCTCGATAGCTCGATGGATTTGTCGATATTAATGAAATCGAGATTCTCCTGAAGAAAAGGAAGAAATGTTCCGAGAGACTGCAATACTGTCTTAGATATGCCCGTTAGCTTCTCGTCGTTCAATACCAATGGAGATTCTTTTAAATAAATGGTTGCAGTCAACGCCCTTTTGCCATGAGGGGCTCGCTTAGTATCGCCTGCAGCGCTTGTTTCAATAAAAACGAAATTATTATCCACAATTGTTCTGTTATGGTCGATGACAACAGCAACGTATGTTGCCATCTTTTCGGGAATGCAGTTTTCAGTAACGCCCATATGTAAAGCAAAGGGATAGTACATAGATTTAACTGACTTCAGCGTTCGTTCCAGACGCCGATACTT
This sequence comes from Syntrophales bacterium, assembly GCA_035625045.1. GTDB lineage: Bacteria > Desulfobacterota > Syntrophia > Syntrophales > UBA2185 > DATKLL01. The sequence goes on from DASPQI010000264.1 coordinate 2,203, forward strand.
GCGGTTATTAAGGAGGAGCAATTTCAGTTTCTCCCATTTTGTGCTGACGATTAGATATCTTCCTTCGATTTTTGATAACGTATCCTCAGGTAATTGAATATCGACATCTATCTTCTTGCCGGCATTAATTCTGATAACAGAACAATTTTTTATTATTTGACCTCCGGAATCATCAAGCCTTGATTTGATTGACCGCAGAAGAAACTCATTGCCACCCATAGAATAATACAACCCCCTTAAGGGGAGCGACAGAGTATATGCCGATGGTACAGATGTTGTGCCGATATTTGAATCTATATGAAAATTAGAGAGAAGGGTACTTTCTGCCTCAATTACTCTTTTTAAAGAGGAATTAGTTTTGATTTTCTTAAATGCTTTTGAAAGAGACAGCCATTCCAGCATTAACGTCGGAATATTTCTTAAAAGCGTGGCTATTTCTTTATATGATTTCGGAAATATGTGCGGGTTTTTAATGGTCCGTTGTTCGATGAACTCACTAATCTTTAAAACCGGCATATATAATTTGCGAATGTTTCCGGCATGACCAGCAAATTCTCTCTCCATCTCTCTGAACAGTTCCTCCTGATTACAAAAATAATCAAGACGGTGATCAGGCATGATGATTTGAAGACCTGGATTCAACAAATGCAGACCTACGCACTGCGTGATAGAGATTCCTAGATCCGCTGCTAGACGAGAGCATATCTGAGCCGGGCCGAATCCCGTTAACGGTGACGAATCAATATTGAAGGTGTAACCTGATTCTTCATATGTATATTGAGCATCACCTTCACATACGAGAACAGTTTTCACCCCATGGTGGGAAAGTATCGTGGCTGCAATTAATGAACTTAAATCATTACCGATGACAATAGTATCATACATGTTTTAAATACCCATGAATATTACTGGACTACGATTTACTTAAGAATCCGCATACAATTCCAAAGATACAGTCGATCGAAATTATGACACATCGAAAGCGCGCCAGGGAAATGATTGCGCAGCCGGTTTCTATTGCTGCCTTTCATCCTGACCTTTGGTACAATTAATTCCTCTCCGCTTTCGGTGCAAGATTGAATGGCTTAAGTATAAATCATATCTTAGAATTAGATAAATGATATTGATGGTTGATCTATTTCTCTTTTTTCTATAAATCCGATGGCGTATGCTTTTTCTCCCAATATTTCAAGGCGCTCAATCACATCAGAAGCATCTTTTTCCGGTACGACAATCATCATACCTATGCCCATATTAAAGACCCTGTACATTTCAGCATCATCGATGTTTCCTATCTTTTTGATGACAGTAAAAATAGGCGGTATATCCCAGCTGTCTTTTAATATAACCCCCCGGCATTGACCGGGCAAAATGCGTGGAATGTTGTCAATAAATCCACCGCCCGTGATATGAATAATGCCTTTAATGCTGAAGTTTTTTATCAGATTCAAGATGGATTTTACGTAAATTTTTGTTGGACGGAGAAGTTCCATACCTACAGTATGCTCAAGACTATCTACCGTTTTATGAACACTGAGTTGTTCTTTGTCGAAGAGAACTTTTCTGGCGAGCGACAAGCCATTGCTGTGTATGCCGTTTGAGGCAATGCCGATGATCCTTTCACCAACACGGATTTCCGAGCCATCAATTATTTTGTCGGCTTCGACTACTCCGACGCAGAAACCCGCAAGATCATATTCACCCTCTTTATAAAACGCCGGCATTTCAGCCGTTTCTCCACCGATGAGCGCACAACCGGCCTCACGGCATCCTTTAACGATACCTTCAATGATCTTAATGCTTTTTTCCAGATCCAGCTTGCCTGTAGAGATGTAGTCGTGAAAAAAAAGTGGTTCTGCTCCCTGCACCACGACATCATTGACGGACATCGCAACGAGATCAATCCCGATGGTATCATGCTTATCCATCAATTGAGCAATTTTTAGCTTCGTTCCAACACCATCCGTGGATGAAACCAATACAGGTTTAGTATATTTCCCGATATCGAGATGAAACAGACTCCCGAAACCGCCAATGGCACTCATAACCTCCTTGCGGTAGGTTGATTTTATAAGTGGTTTAATCCTATCGACAAAAAGGTTGGCTGTGTCTATATCAACTCCTGCATCCTTATATGAAAATTTTTCCTGCATATTATTACCAATTGGCCCTTAAGATGGTGAACAGCTTTAGCCTAATTAATTCCAAATGTCAATTCTTTACTTGCGAAAAAACTGAATATCTGTTAACAGCGTGCAATCCTTCTATTTGAAATTATTATATTAATATTGCGCTCAAAGGATTTGAGCCATGGAAGCACTTAAGGCAATTCTAAAAAAAATCGAAGCACCCTTAGTATTCTCAGCAAGAGATTCCTACAGGCATCTGCCTCACGTTAAGAATATTGAGGCGACAATGACGATGTTTTTGAAACAAATTGAGGATGTAATATCAATAAAAGCGATACAGGCTGATTTAGCCGAAACCTATAAAAAAATAATTTCTGGACTCGAAGAAGCATTCCGGGGCTTCGATAAACTGCCATTGGAAATTAAAAAAGAATGCATCGAAAAGGCGATTATTCTTGTTAACGAATTGCAGCGAATCTCTGAAACAGATTTAGCTGCGACTTCTAAGTTTAAAAATAAGAAGGCATTTCCTAAGATAGATAACGCAGCGCAGAGTCTGACAAAGATATCCCTCCCTGTACAGTTTATAAAAGGAGTGGGGCCAAAAATCTCAGTGATGCTGGAGAAGAAGGGTTTAAGAACTGTAGAAGATTTATTGTATTTCGTACCGAGGAAATATGAAGACAGACGGTACGTCAAGGCTATTAAATCAGTGAATGCCGGTGCCAGGGAAACAATCATTGGTATCGTCAGCCGGGCTGAGATCAGGCCATATAGAAATAAAAGAGTCTATGAGGTAACCATAGACGATGGAAGCGGGTTGATTACTGCCAAATGGTTTAAAGGTAGTTTTAAATATCTGAAAAATATTTTCAAAGAGGGCTTGCGGGTTATCATGACAGGAGAAGTGGTAAGTTATCTTTTCGGTAAGGATATGATCCACCCTGACTTCGAGATTTTGGACGATGACGAAAGTGGAGAAAATCTTCTCCACTTCAAGAGGATTGTACCCGTTTATTCAGAGACGGAAGGACTTCACCAGAAACAAATCAGGAGGATCATGTCCCACGTGATAGATAACTATTCGCAATATGTCTTGAGCCCTATACCTGAAGAAATATGTCAAAAACATCATCTTGAAAATATTTATTCTGCAATCAGGAACGTGCACTTTCCTGGATTCGACGAAGATATCAGCGTATACAATGAAATGCGATCAGGGGCGCACCATAGACTTATCTATGATGAATTTTTCTTCCTGCAGTTGGGCCTTG
>DASPQI010000265.1:0-2925 GCA_035625045.1 Syntrophales bacterium
AGATTTCCTGGCCACTTTTAGTAATAAAGGGATATTCAAAATATGTATTTTCGATTTTCTTAACAAACTGGCGTCCAAACCATTTGGCGGCTTCATCGCGCATATCCAGTCTGATCAATGTCAGGTAGTTCTTCCCAAGAAGCTCTTCTTGAGTGAATCCTGAAAGCCGCAATGCCACCGGGTTGAAGAAGGTGAAGTGACCCGTGCTGTCCGTCCTGAAGATTATATCACTGGCATTTTCCACGAGTGTCCGGAAACGTTCCTCACTTTCCTGAAGAGCAATTTCCGCCTGCTTGCGTGCGGTGATATCCCGGATAGACTCAATAGCGCCTACTATATTTCCTTCATTGTCGTACAGGGGACTGGCCTTACCCCACAGCACCTTGTTTATCCCTCTAACCGGTACATTAGCCTCGGCTAAAAGAACGCCCCCTTCTTTTTTGACAAAACGGTATTTCCTTTCGATCTCTTCATTAGAGACCAACACCAGATCAATTAATATCGGCCTTCGAATCCCGTAGAACGGCAGTGAATATTCATAATCACTTTTTCCTATTATGTCAGAAGCCTTGACTCCTGTCATATCTTCAATGGCCCGGTTCCAGACTATTACCTTCCCACCTTTATCAATGGCAAAAGTTGCATCAGGCAAAAAATTGATGATCTGAGACAACCACTGCTCTGTCTCCCGAAGAATCTTTTCCGCTCCCCTGCCACTGGATTCAGCCTCTTTCAATCCTGAACCCATTTGACGCATATTCCCCCACCATTTGATTAGTCGCGTCTTTATCTTATTCTTCATATTCAGAAGTTCCCTTATCTATATATCCGTATCTAAACAAGTATTCATATCAAACTTCTTCTACTATTGCATTTCAATATTTACCAATTAAGGTCTTGAAGATTAATCGCAATTATAAAAGCTGAGGATCAGGAAGTGACAACTATCTTTCCAGCCGAATGATCTTTACGTCTTCGCAAACCTTTTAAACATCATGGTGAACTGAATCATCTCCGCCATATCCGTCATTCTGATCTTTCCCGACATGAAAGCCGCTTCCGGCTTCAGCCTGCCCAGCTCGATATCTCGGTACGTCTCGTCCGAGACCGTTACAATACACTTTGCCTTGCCTGCGAGGCCTGGCACTACAGTGCATTGCCCCTTCTTGATGGTTACCGTGAACTGCCCGCCCTCAGGACCGGAAATGTCAAAATGAAATACCGTTTCCCAGTCGCCGGCCTTTTCGGGAAGAAATCTTTCTGGCAGGGATTGCAGTATCTCCGCCGCTGTTTGCGGGGCCGTAACACCTGGTTTTTCTTTTGCCGGTGCGGATGCGGTTTTCTTCTTTCTGTCCAATCTTTCCTGAGCAGGCTGATAATCCACCTGATCGATCATGACACGCGAGATAATCTCCTTCATGATCTCGGAGGTGCCGCCAACAATAGTACCGACCCGGACATCGCGATACATCCTGGAGATCAGATATTCATCCATGTAACCGTAGCCGCCAAAGAACTGGAGACAGACATCGGCCGTTTTTTTGGCAAGCTCACTCGTGAGCAGTTTGGCCATGGAGGAAAAATCAACAGCCAGCTCACCCTGGCTGTGCAGCCACGCTGTGTAATAGGTTAGCTGCCGGGCAGCTTCCAGTTCCGTTTTCAGGTCCGCCAGGGTGTGACGGATGACCTGGAACTTGGCCAGGGGCCGGTCGAAAGCCTGTCGTTCTTTTATATATCTCAGGGTCAAATCAAGCCCGAGAAAAGCGCCGCTGATGTTGCAGATGGCGCCAACCAGTCGCTCCAGCTGAAAACACTCCATGATGTAATAGAAGCCCCTGTTCTCTTCGCTGATCCGGTTTGTGATGGGAACACGGACGTCTTCAAAAGTAAGCTCCGCCGTATCGGAACTGTGCCAGCCCATTTTATGGAGCTGTCGCGCCGAAAATCCCGGCGTTCCATAATCCACGATGATGAGACTGATCCCGCCCGCGCCAGCCTCAGTGTCCGTCTTTGCCGCCACTATGACGAAATCACCGAAGACGCCGTTGGTGATAAAAGTCTTTGAGCCGTTGATGATATAGTGATCGCCCTGCTTTACCGCCCTTGTCCGGATGGCCGCTACATCCGAGCCCGTATTCGGTTCGGTGATGGCAAGGGCCCCGATTTTTTTCCTTGAATGGCGGGAATTAGATAACTTTGTTTCAGCTCTTCGCTTCCGAATCGGTATACATACTCCTCAGCCATATACTCGTGGACGCTGACAGCGGCAGCGAATCCCCCCATGGTAGAGCGGGGTATCTCTTCGAGAAAGACGACGGAGTAGAAAAAGTCCGCCCCAGTTCCGCCGTACTTATCCGGGTAATTGATGCCGAGAAACCCCAGGTCTCCCATTCTGTTCCAGATGGAGCGGGGGATACGCTGGTTCGTCTCCCATTCATCTGCGTGCGGTGTGACTTCCTTTTCCACGAACTGCCGCACCGTATGCCTGAACATGTCATGATCCGCGGTAAAATATAACGATTTCATATCTTCTCCTTTCAGCAAACGCATGGTTCAACCATTCCATGCGCTTATGGCTACTGCCCATGCTTCGACAGGCTCACCATGACATGTTTCATTTATCACACTGAATCTTTAAACCACTTTTATCCTGAGCCATGTCATCCTGAGTTCATCGAAGGATGAGCTTGTCGAACTGCGACTCTTCCTGCCCTTCTCTGTACATACCATCGAGTAGGTCTTTGTACTTTCCCTCAACAACTCTTCTCTTCAGCTTCATCGTCGGGGTCAATTCACCGCTTTCAATGGAAAACGGTTTTTCAAGGATATGAAAATATTTGATCTGCATGAACCGTGGAAGTTGATCATTCGCCCGGTCCACCTCCTTCTGCACCTTTTCCATGATCAGGGGATGACGAATCAATT
>DASPQI010000266.1:0-3536 GCA_035625045.1 Syntrophales bacterium
AGAAGAATTGATTGATTTCGACGCCGACCGGATTATCGCAAAAAACCTCTCTTATTTCAATGAATTTTTTGAGCTCCCCCCATGTACACCCAAAACACGACTCGTCCATCTCAGAACATTGTTGGAGTATCGGTAAAAAAATGTTTTGAGCCAGCAAGGGGTGGTGATTCAAAACCTTACCCCAATATCTCCTTTCCGCGGATGAAATTGACCATATCATCTTCGTATGACAACAAGTGCTCACTTCTTCATATCGGGAAGTTCTCGGTTGATAGTCTTACCTTCCCCTTGAGCGTGTGGGCAGCGTAGGGGCCGCTGAAAGTGGGCTCAGATTGCCCCTCCAAATTTACGCACTTTATTTTAGCATTTATGCAGAAGGTCTACTGTCGCCGAAGGGCTGAAATTTACACTATAAGGGCAAAAATGGCTTAGTAAAGATTGTTGGAGTACCCATGGCCCGACTTTCGGTGGCATCAGGATTCTGAGACTGAACATTTCTTGCCTAATGTAACTGGCTAAAACAGATAAGGAAAGGCTCTATCTGATCTTCAAATCGCAGGCTTTTGGAATCTGAAAAACGCAGAGTTAATAGCAGATCCATACCCCTCGACCGCCCTTTCTATTTGATCCGGCTGCCCCTAATTGTGGAGACCAAAATTCGAACCGATAAGGTCGAGAACGTGTTGCCTGAGGAGTACACAACTCTATAATATTGAGGTGATCTCGGAGTTGATGATTACCAAAGGAAATAAAGAAAAAAAAGGCAAGGTCATTTCTGATTTGTTACCTCTATCTGACCCCATTCCAATATCTGAATAGGTTGTACATCTATTATGACTGAATGCCGTGCCAATCTTACATTTTTAGAGTTTCCTTCAAACAGAATAACCAATGTGGATAACATCTCACCTGTGTTATCTACCCATGTAAAGAAAAGTCGATTGTTAAACCAATCTCCTTCACGCTCTGGACGATACGGCTTCCAACCATTTGCCGCAAAAAATTCCTTGTAGAAATTAAGAACTTCAAGAGAAAGAGGTTCGATCTCCACGCTATATGTTGTTCTCTTTTCGAGGGTAACATAATACTCACGTTTTAGGTTGAAAGCTTTTCCATAGATCGGAATATTCATGTTTTCGATTGCACTCCTGTAACTCAAAAAGTCATTTCTTGCCTTATTGACTGTCTCTTTGGTGAAGTGATATTTTATAGAGGCTAATGTAGGCTTTAGTCCGTTCGAGATATCAGACTTCCCCAAATACCGAATTAAAAAAGCTATTCCCTCGTAATAGTCGCTGCAAAAGATAGAGCAATGGTGCTGATCTAGAATTCTTTGAAAGCCCTTTAACTTTCTTCCACTAATTTCGAGTTCTATCGCCTGCCGAGATGTGGCGAACTGATTCAGCTTTGATGTTTCCATGATCTTTGATATTTCCAAAATATACTACTCATATTCGCCCGGAGTGAAAGGAATACATTCCATGATTATACTGCCGTTCCTATCTTTCATTTCAATAATCACCTGATTCAATGCTTTCTTATCCGAATAGATAATATTACGGATAATGGACGATTGCGGTAAGTGAAAATACTTAAATGCTCTTTCGTTGTTCTTTAAACCAGAACATAAAAAAGTTACGATGAAAAGCGGCATTAGAATTCTAATTGTTCTTACCCTCACAACCTACCCCCTTTGCTGATTTCCGACTGTAATATACGCCTTTTTTGAAATATTTGCAAGTGAGAAGTACAGGAAGAACTCAATGGCTTCAGATTCGGTGGTTTTAGAGGCCCAAGCTGAAGTATATCTTGCCAAAATCAGTCCCGTACGAAGAGAGGCGGATAGTACAGATTTGATTTCCAATTCTTCACGACTTAATAACCAAGACGTGAAACTTGGCCATATGCCAGCCATCAAACACAGGGAAAAAAACTGAGAACCTGGTGAGCGAAGATCGGATCACTTAACTATACCCGGCCACGATGGTTTGCCTAAGGTCACGGGATTTGTAATCCCTTGAGGGTCTTTAAGTGCTTAACCTTCCTTTAGTTTTCGAGGCGGTGTAACCATAATGTAACTGCCGTTAAATATAAACTTTGCTTTCGTTCCTAATGGTTTAAATTGGAAGCGGTGTCCTGATGTAAAGTATCAACTTATAGAAATTTGACGATCCGGCTTCCCTTGTCATCAGGGATGACAATTTTCTACAGAAAGAATGCTTCCAGAGTTATGAAAGGGAGGAAAAAGAAAGGGAGAGCTATGCCTGGGGTTTCATATTGAAATATATTTATCAGGTTGATGCATCTAAGCATAAGAAAACTACTATATGTAGCGGGATAGCTTTTTACACCAATTTTTGATATACTTTGGTTCACTTTCAACAGGAGGTAAACCAATGGAGAAAAATTCAGTTGTTAAAAAAATCTCAGGAATATTATTCACAGTTAGCCTTATTCTCGAAATCATAAATGATTTCAAAAAAATTCAGGAGGTAATTAACAAAATGGATAATACAACTATACTGTTAATAATAATTAGTGTATCCTTGATTGTGTATCTGTATGAAAAATATAAAGAATTCAAACGTAAAACTCAGAATAGATTAGATGAAATAGAAAAACAAAGTAAAAAAGAGTCAAATGAAATATTACAGAGAACCTTAGATCACATTGAAACTTAACCTACAAGAACAAACTTTTTTGTGGATGGCCTAAATTTCTGCCTTTTCTCCTTTATAATATGGCCTATCGGTGATTTGCTGGGCGATCATAGGAGCATTACCCCTGCCCGATTATTTAATGACAAGATTCCTCCTCTTTGTTCGCCTGATCCCTTCCATAATGATCTGGATTTTGTATCATCGATCATCTCTGGGTTCGTCATTCCATCGACCGTTTTATCAAAGGGAAATGCCTTGGCATATGAATCTTCGTAGCTCATACGCAAAAGGGTTATCAAACGAAATAGTAAAATGCCTTCTTGACTTATTGCTTCTGAAGGTCCCTTCTCCTTTAAAGGGTATTATTATACCCTCAAGAGTTCCTAATATTGGCATCAAGGCTTCTTCTATTGTCCTTAATGTCGCTTACCATTGGCTTTAAGGGTCCTTAATGTTTCGTTCAAAGGATATGGAGGTGCGTGATTAGAGATCTTGAATATATTACACCGAATTATTGAAAACCTTCTTATATGCTTATCCAATTTTGCCCCTTACTAATATCTATTTCTTAGTATCTTGTGGTAAGCATAAAAAAGGGACATTGTTGACTAAGTTGAATTACTCTTAAGCTTTTGGGGTCTGGCTTGAGAAATGGAGATTCAGTATCATCCATAAAAAAGTTAGGTGAGCCCGAGGCACTAAACAAGAGGAGGGCCAGTGTCAGGCAGTTATAACAAAGCATTTCTTTCTTACCTCTTTTGATCGAACCTTCTCGATTACTTCACTGAAAAGCTGGTCCGCAAAAGCCAATTTTCAAGCCTGATGATGTTGAATTCTCAGTCGCCATGTGCATGATTCATCCGCGAACACGCATCC
>DASPQI010000267.1:0-18349 GCA_035625045.1 Syntrophales bacterium
TTCCCTCTCTTTCCGTCCCCTTAATCACCAACATGGCGGGACAGCACTACAGCGAAAGATGAGTGAACAGTAACTTTACAACGTCCAATATTGACATTCCCCTGATTAGCTTTTCAGGGAATGTGCTTCACAATATTAAAAGAATATTGAATTGCGCAGCCACTTACAATCAGGAATACGCTCTTCTATCCTTACGAAAAGTATGATTATTGACTTCGAAAAGACTGATTAGTTATGGCAGGTGGATTGTGCCTCTATATTTATCTTTCTTGACCATCTTCCTTAAACCCAACAAGGTTTTGTAGGGAATATTCCAGCTGGTCCGCTGGGAAATGAAGTTGGGTATGAAGCCGCCCGGGTTGGACTTTACGGTATAAGTGACTTTTGTGTGCCCTTCGTCAACAGGGCTCAAAATCCACTGCCCGTCAACTGATGGAATCCTGACATTCTTCTTGCCTACCGGCACGGCGGGATCATTAATGGAATGAAATGCAAATATCACGGTTCCCGTCTTCGCATCCTTTTGCTTCATCGATACCAAAAGAGTTTCTCTATCCCACACAGGCCATGGTGTCTTTGTTACGTTTAGCACCACATGCGAGTTTTGATCTATCTTGCGGATGATCTTCGCCTCTCTGCAGTCTGCCATCCATTGTGGCGCGGCAGGTACATCATCAATCACTGTCTCAATAACATTGACTGACGCTTCAATTACGGTCGAACCTATGAACTCATCCAAATCCGAACCCGCAACAGCCCTTGTGGAGACTTCAATACCATCCCTCTGCAACGCGAGCTTCCATTCGGATTCGGACGAACCGGTGGCGGGAACCAGCAATAGACCAAATATAGTGGACAGCAATGCTGAACGGTATATGGTTCTTCTGCGTTTGTTCATAATCATCAGCCGTTCGCCCATGGACAGTGCCATCCGGAACATTTACTTTTTTGGGCTTATTCCATATTCGACCGCATTTTGACTGATAATTGTCAAACGGTCAAGCCTTTGATTTAAAGAAAAGCGACGATAAAATGGAAGGCCGTATCAAGCAGACGGGTGTCTATCTTTCCGAAAACGGCAGTGCAGGCACCGTTCAACAAATCGATGTGGCTGAATAATAAAAGTAATTACAGTAAAGAAATTTTAGGAAGCATGATGTTCACGAAACGAAGGTAGGGGCGCATGGCAGGGGTGCCACCGCCTTCGGAAATGATCTGCATTACTTTATTCGTGTCCCGGATTTCCGCTCCTCCCAGGTGGGTCACCGGGGTCCCATGAAAGATTTCACGGCAAAGCGGCGTAGATGGGCCGAGAATGGCGACGTGCCGAGGATTCCCCAAGGTATTTAAAACTTCTTCGAGGGTATCATTCAAAAGTGTCGTTGCTGTAATGATGGCGACGGTACACTCCTTCAATATCCTGACAGTCTCTTTCTTATCAAGAATGGCCATCCGCGCCGGGTTTCGTTCAATGATGGAGAGTTTCGCCCCCGTCGCCTCGACCTTCGGAACCATCGGCGTGAAGAGACCGACCATTGCCACCCGGTCTTCCGGCATCAGATTCATTATCGAGAGGGAGTCCCGTTCATCTTCAATAGATGTGGGATAAAGGACGGCGTTCGCCGTGGCAAGACCCAGGGCTTTTTCCAGAGGATTCCGTTTTTCCACAAGGTTGACAAGGAGAGCATCTGCCTTCGTACCGGCTAATTTCCCAGCCTCAGGAAACACCGAACAGCCCGGCGGCAGTTCATGCAGCAGCAGGGCCGCCAGGCCCATGCTGTTATCATCCAGCCGCACTCCCATGTAGCTCAGGCCAAAGCGAACTTCCTGAACAATACGCTTTCCCCCCTTGTGGGATACGATGTCATAAAGACATCGGGCTATTTCACCTGTGGGGAGCATTCTGCACAATCAATAGAAGAATGTCATTCCCTCGAAAGAGGGAATCCAGCCGTCGTCCCCGCTCCAGATAAAAGCATTCGAGGGCAGGCTCCAGCGGGAAACCAGTTCGTTGAATACTAGATTCCCGCCTCCGCGGGAATGACAATAAAAAAACTATTTTCATACGAAGACGTTGATAAATTTATAAGCTCTCTGCCTGTCACATGGAATAGTGTGTGAAGCGCTTGTCGGTCGCGTATTCCGCGCGATCTTTTTTTTCTTCGTCTTTTACCTGCTTTTTGCCTTCACGGATTTTTTCATCACGGCCCTTGCGCTTCTTACCCCTCTTTCGCGCATGCGCCCCTGAGGCCGCTTCATGAGAGCTGCTCCAGGTGTCTATCAAACCGGCAAGTTCTCCCAGATTGGTCAGTTCCTCCACCCAGACCTCGGTAAACCTTGACCTCAGCGCGGGAGAAAGCAGGTTTCGCGATTGATGCACGGACGGAGGATTAATCGAGAGGAATATCCGGAAATTCGGACGGGCATAACAGACGTTCTCCTCTCCGTCGATGACATAGCCAAAATCCAGGAGCGTGTTCAAGTATTCCGATAAAGGCGATAGATTCGCTTCATCTATCAACAGCCAGCTCCCCTCTTCTATCGCCGAAAAGAGCAGACCCTTCTTGTAATGCCATTTCCCCTCCTTGTCCTGCGTATACCCACCCAGGAGCTCCTCCAGACCTGTATCGGAGGAGAGGTTGACATAATAGAGGTTCGTCTCTTTCCGCCTGGCCAGGTATCTGATGAGGGTAGTCTTTCCGGAGGCAGGATTTCCCACCACAAGCACCGGCTCATTTTGTATGAGCGCCTTCAGCATCAGATAGAGTGTTATCCTCTGCGACGCGGTGGGAGTTATATCCGCGTCAGCCCGGGGAATAAATTCATCTCCCTTTGAGGATGTCAAAGCGGCAAGCAGGGTATCGAGGTCATCAGATGTGGAGTTGAGCACCGCCTCCAGATCCAGGTCCTGGGCCCTGAATCCGAAATGAGTATCCAATAAGCTGACCACAGCCTCCCTCTCCGACCCGTCTCTCAGCCTGCCTATATAGACACTGAAGAATTCCAGAAAGAATTTTTTCAGATATTCCTTGTCCGCTTCTCCTTTTGCAAGGAGCGGCTCCAGCCTCCTGCCTAGCCTTATGATGTCTCTGAGCGTGAAGACATAAGGATCCTTTTCCCCTTTGCCGATAATGCGGCTGTCCGCCTGATTCTGCAGCGTGGTATGGAATCTCGCGATCGGAAGCGCCAGGGAAGAGGTAATTTCAAATAAGGAACTTAATATCTGGGACAGCTCTTCTTCGGAAAGCTCTCTCTGATAGAGTATCTTAAACCTGGATAAAAATACCTCCGAAAGTTTCTGCCTCTGGCTGTAGCTTTCAGGGTTTCCCGTGGCAAAGAGCCTGAAATCCGAATGGGGATAGAGCTCCTTCTGATCACCGTTTGCCGAATAAGATATCTTTCCCGTAATCAGATAGTCGTTGAGTATCTCTACAATCTCAGAAGATGCCAGGTTGATTTCTTCCAGGGTCAGCCACAGGCCCTCTCTTGCCGCATTTAAAAGGATGCCATCCTGCCAAATGAATCTCCCTTCGCTGTCCGGCTTGATGCCGCCGATCAACTCAAACTTGGACGTATAGGGGTTGATGGAATACGAGAGATGCTCGTAGCCCAACACCTGGGCCAGCCATTTAATCAAGAAGCTTTTTCCCGTTGAGGTCGGCCCCAAAAGTAGGATGGAGTGCTTCAGTAAATAGCCGATACTTAACGTCTCCAAAATATGATAGCCGGACTCCGTCATGATGCAGGCGGGTATATCATCCCTGCGAGACACCCTGTCTAAAACAAGATTGCCGATGTTTAAAGACTTTTCACCAATCTGAACTTGGCTGGCATGGGTGCCTGTGAGGGTGCTCGCCATCGGCTCGCCCAGCATCTCATTAAATGAGGCTAATACCTTGCTGAATTCCTTTTGATTGCTTGAGATAAAATCCGAGAAGGTTTTTACAGATGCCCGTGCGGCGGCCTGCCGGACAGACCAGATCTTATCCTTCAATCTTCTTTCCAGTTTATTTAAATCATCGTCATTACTTTTCTTGATAAGGGAATGATGGATCTGGACCAGGGCGAGCGCCGCGGCCTGGTGTACAAACCAGTTGTCATCTTTTAATCGTTCTTCCAGCTGCTTGAAGGTAATCTTCCTGCGGTGATAGCTGTGAGGCCATATCCGGCCCAGGGCCTGGGCAGCTGCCTGGCAGACAGACCTGTCCACATCCGCATCCCTCAGTCTGTCCTCCAACTTGCTTAGGTTTACAGTTTTTCCACGTCTGATGAGGGCGGGGTAGATCTGCCCCAATGCCTGGCATGCAGCCTGACGGACAGGCCAGCTTACGTCCTCCAGTTTCTTTTCCAGATCACTCAGGGCCAGCTTGCCCTGGTAGTAGTTGTGAAACCATATCCGGCCCAGGGACACAGCAGCGGCCTGGCGGACAGACCAGTCGTCATCATCCAGTCTTTCTTCCAATATCCTTAAATTTACGTCTTTCCCCCTTTTTATAAGCGGAGGATAGATCTGACCCAAGGCCAGGGCGACGGTTTGGCGGGTAAGCACGTTCTTATCCTTCAGCCGCTCTTCCAGCCTGCTTAAGTCTATCTCAATTCCCTGTTTGACAAGAGCGGGGTAGGTCTGGCCCATGGCTTCGGCTTCCGCCTGACGCACAAACCAGTTCTTATTCCACAACCCCTCTTCCAATTTGCTGATGTCTATTTCATTTCCCTGTTTAATGAGGGCCGGATAGATCCTGCCTAAGGCCCGCGCAGCGGCCTGGCGGAGAGCCCAGTTTTCATCCTCTAACCGATTCTCCAGTTCCTCTAAAGACATTTCTCCTTTGTGATGCTTGTCATACCAGATACGGCTCAGGGCCTGGGCAGCGGCCCGGCATACAGCGGGGTCTTCATCCTTCAGCCCGTTCTCCAGCACGCTCAGGTCCGTTTCTTTTCCCTGTCTGATAAGCGCGCGATAGACCCGGCCCAGGGCCAGGGCGGCGGGCTGGCGTACGGCCCAGCTTTTATCCTCTAACTTTTTCTCTATTTCCTCTATGGTTATCTCTTTGACGAGTTCATCATGAATGACCCGGAAACTCGCCTCCAATCCGGGAATGCACACAAACGCCGTATCGGAGGAGTTGATCAGTTCCTTCAAAAGGGAGAGGGCCTTCTCAATCGGAGGGTGTGAATTATTCCGCATTAAAATATCAAGCACGGAAGATAGTTCATGAGGAATCGCGGCCACGGGGACATCCGCCTGCGACGACGCAGAGTGGAAGTCCTGCGGCATGTCGCCAACCGTGAAATCGGGATATATCCGCTGTATGTCCGAAAGCTTTTCCAGGAGAAGATTCCTTACCCGCTGCGGCTGTACCTGGGTATCGATAAAGGCATATTTCAAGCTCCTTCCGAACGCCTCTTTTCCCGGATAACCCCTGTTCAGTAAAAACCCCAACAACTCCGACGCCCTCTTCAGGTGCCTCACATTGAAAGATGGGATTTTTTCTTTCAGATCGAGGTAGATATTTGCCAGGAGCTCGGACACGTCCTGCGGCAGAGAGGGTGCAGGCTCTTCTTCGGCAATATGCGGCTCATGCCGGGGGGTTAAAAAACTCTCCCAGTATGCGTCCTGAGTCACCAGTTTTTCCTCAAGTATATTGGAAAGTACGGCCGGCAGCTCTTCTACATCGTCTATTTGTATGCCTCTCTTATACCGTTTTATGACCTCTGTTACTTCTTCGCCTAAACCCACTCCCAATACCTCTATCTTTTGATCCAGAGCCTCTTTCTGAAGCTCCACAAATGTCTTTCCGGTTGTATTCACGTTTCCTTCTCCATCCGTCACCATGATGATCCATCGCGATGAATCTTCCGGCTGATCCTTTAATATATTCGTTGCTAACTGAAGGGCGTCCGCATCCGCCGTCGAACCTCCAGGTATGTGCCTGGACACATCTTCAAACAATAACCGCCTGTCGGGAGGAGAGAGCTTTCCGCCCAACTCTTTATGCATGACCGGGCTGTCGGAAAAACCTATGACGGCGTATTCGACGCCGATATGATCCAATGCCTCCATAAAGACCAATAGTCCCGCCAGGGCCGAGGTCCTCTTGGGTTCATCCATCGAACCTGATTCATCTAGTGCCAGGATTATCTTGTGGTCTCTCTGGGTGGGAAGCCTCCTCTTCAGGAATACCTTTAAGTCCCTTTCTTGAACAGGGATGCCTTCGCTTAATTTTCTGGAGAGCTCCATGGCCCTCCTTAAATCAGGCTTCTGCCCGGAGGGGAAATGGCCCTTAAATGTCGGCCTTCTATTTTTCGAAAAGTGGTTTTCCAGTACCCCGCTTAAGGCCTGGACCAAATTCGAGATTAATCTATAGACCCTCTCATATTCGCCCATCTTCGCGTCCTGCTCGCGGTTGATCCGGCGCTGCTTCTTTATAAGGTCCCGCAGCGTCTCTATGTGCACGGGTGTCTTTCTTTCTTCGGAAGGTTTCGACCCTTCTACGCGCGCCTCTGTTTCTTTCAGGGTCTCCCTTCTGTATTCCTCGGTTCTCACAGCACGGGGCTTTTCCGTCTTGGGCGAAAGCTTATCCGCCAGTTCCTTGGCCTTTATCTCCAGGAGTTTTCTGGCCTCTTTTTCAATCTCGTCGGGAGTTAATTCCTCGGGGGCGCATTTTTTCTCTTTTATTTGAAGTTCGCCGTCTTTAATTGACTTCACCAGTTTTTCTATGGAGACCCTTACCAGGTCTTCATACACAGGAAGGATTTTATCCCTCACCATCTGGGCGGTCTCTTCAGCAAACCTGTATCTCTCCTGTTCCGAGGCGCGGCCAGGAGGATAATGCCGGAAGATGGCCTCAAAATCCCCATATGTCCGCTCAAGGGCGGCGCTTACCTCAGGATTCATGATCAGGGAGGGCAGTTGTCCGAACCTCCAATAATAGCGCATGCCGACCAGATATTCCAAATGGGGATAAAGGAGATATGGATGACAGGATGTCTGCGCTCTTTCGGCAATTTCATCCTTCAGGTGCTTCACATATGTAGACAGATTTGGATCCCGGGGAAGCATTTCGTCATAGGTTATATCCAGATAATGCTTTATCCCTTTGAACACCCCGATCAGCCAGTTATCGACCCTACTGTCTTCAAAGGCGTTTAAGAGAAGGCGCAGATATTCTTTGGAGAAGAAGTGTTTAAATACTTGTTTTTTGAGATTCTGGCGGGATATCTGTCTGTGGCCGGCCTCGTGAGCGGAAAATCCGATAATTTCTTCTGGCGTCGAGGTTAAGAGTAATTCGACGGGAAATACAATTTCGTTGGTCTCCGCGTTGTATCTCCACCTGTCACCGGGCACGATGTTCAGGCGGACATCCTCTCCTAATCCTGTGGAGATAATCTTTATCAGTGCCAGCAGCCGGTCATCGATTGCAAACGCCTCTTCTGCATCCAACCCTTTTTTGCGGGCCAATTCCTCTATGCACTTTGCCCGCAAGTCTCCAAGATCTATCCTAAACTTCATATCTTATTAAGAACTTCCCATATTTTATTCCCTTGTAAACAAAGATATCCATCATTTTTAAGGATGTCAATCCGGCATGGGTATCCGGTCGGGGGCAGCATAAAGAAAAAGGGGGGGGGTGTCAATGAGAAAACAGTTGTACTCTCTCAGGGAAAGTGGACGGCAAAGAAAAGGACTGATGGATAATTACTACACCCCATCAACGGAAGAGTATCTTCTTGCCAAAACATCACCAAATGAAGTCTCAGTTTCTGCGCTTTTTAAGGCGCTTTCACTTGTTTCTTGGGAACTTCTATTCTTAACGGCGCATATCGACCAGAAGAACAGAACTAATACTAAGTATATGATTAGACTACCGATTATGTAAGCCATATCACTGCTCCTTAAATGTTGGCAATTCGCTTAAAATTAAAAAAGTTATTTTTTTAATCCGGGCTCAGAACAGTAAATAGTTAGTAGAGCAAAAGATGTACCAGAAAGGATTTAAAATTTCTAAGCATTTGTTATCAAATGGATTATTATTTTCTTGGTCCTGAAAATGGGCTAAACTGGCTTAAAAAAATGTATGGGTTATCATACATTCAAAAAAATAGACAAATAAGTAAACATATTGAAACTGCTGCAATCGTTGTATGTATGGTTTTCCCTCCAGTCCTATCTAAAATCAAGAGGACTCAGGTTGTATTTTTCCAGCAAAGCATAGAGATCCGCACGGTATTTACCGGCTATTTTAGCTGCCTGGCTTACATTGCCCCTGCTGATCTTCATCAATTCCAGGAGGTAGCTTCGCTCGAAATCCTGTTTGGATTCTTTGAATGGCCGGAAGGCGCTTTCTTCCATCTTTTGGGTCGGTAGAACTATCATCTCTTCTGTAATCACATCATTTCTTACCATCACGGCGGCGCATTCAATGATGTTTTCCAATTCCCGAACATTACCGGGCCAGGAATAAAGCATTATCTTCTGAAGGGCTTGGGGCGTGACACTCTTGATACTCTTATTCATCTTAATGGCATACTTCTCTAAAAAGTGTTCTACCAGAAGAGGAATATCCTCCTTACGCTCCCTTAAAGGCGGCATCCTGATGGGGATTACATGTATCCGGTAAAAGAGGTCGCCACGAAAATTACCCTTTTCAACCTCTATTTCGATATCTTTGTTGGAAGCTGATATAATACGTATATCAACTTTGACTGTCTTCTGCGCCCCTAGTGGGTAAAACTCTTTATCTTCGATGGCCTTGAGGAGTTTACCCTGCATGGCAAGGGGGATTTCAGATATTTCATCGAGGAATATTATCCCGCTATCAGCTTGTACAAAAAGACCCTTTTTATTTGCCGTTGCTCCGGTGAAGGCACCTTTTTCAAAACCAAAGAGTTCACTTTCAAGCAGATTAACGGGTATTGCAGCGCAATTAAGTGAGACGAATGCTTTATCTTTTCTGTCGCTCAGTTGATGCAATGCCCTTGCTATTATTCCTTTTCCTGTTCCACTCTCACCACTGATGAAGACATTAGAATTTGACTCCGCTGCCAGGTATGTTAAATCCAGTACCTTTTTCATTGCTTCACTCTGGCCGATGATATTATTGGTATTATCTCTTTGTCTAACAATAGTTCTTAGTTTCTTGACCTCCCGTGAAAGGTTCGTTTTCTCGATACCCTTTTTGATCTGTAAAAGAAGTTCACGATAATTATAGGGCTTCGTCAAATATATATAAGCACCTTCTCTCATTGCTTCAACCGCACTTTCAATGGTCCCGAATGCCGTCAAGATAATAACCGAAAGATCTGGATCCACGTCACGGATACTCTTCATCAGGTCTATACCGCTGCCGCCGGAAAACTTCAGATCAAGAACGGCAAGTTCATATTCATTCTTTGTCACCAGGTCTTTTGCCGCTTCGATTTCCGAAGCGGCTTCAACTTGATAGCCATCCGATTCAAGCCTCATCTTAAGTACTTTTAAAACACTTAAATCGTCATCAACGATTAATAGTCTGTCCATAAATGTCCTTATTACCGTTGAGGAAAAGATTTTTTCTTCTCCTTTAAATTCATATCGACTTCTTTCATCTGTCCTATTTTCTTTTCAAATTCCTCGACCTGCCGTTCGAGCTTATCAATCTGCTTTCGCTGTTTCGTGACCTCATTAATAAGAAAAATCATCACGTTACTTCCTTGTCTGTACCTGCTGTCCGGGTAATCCTTTATGATTTTCTGAAAGCATTCTAAAGATTTCTGATAATCTTTCTGCTGATTTCTCGGAAAGGCATAAATGATGCCCATCTCGAAAAGGACCCTGTCGCCTTCCGCTGGGTATTGTACAATAATTTGCTCATATTTGCCGAGAGATGCCTTGTAGTTTCCCCGCTTCATCAAGTCATTTGCCTCTTTGAAATCAGGATTGGATAAAGATACTTGATTCAGGTAAGTGCATCCGCATATCAGCATCGGCATTACTATAATGCAGGCAAAGAAAAAGTAAAAGTGCTTCCTTCGCCTACTTTGCTTTTTACCCATATACGCCCTCCGTGCGCGTTTATTATATGTCTGACGATCGCGAGTCCCATTCCGGTTCCCCTTATGGCTCCTCTTTTGTCATCGACACGCTTGAATTTATCAAAAACCTGCATCAACCCATCTTCGGGTATACCACGTCCATTATCCGATACAGATATTTCTACAGTATTATTCTCACTGTTATTCTTGACTGAAACAGTGATCTTTCCCCCTTCCATTGTAAACTTCAAAGCATTGCTTAACAAATTTTCAAATACTTCTTCAATCCTTTCCTTGTCCATTCGTAGAGAAGGAATATCTTCCGGAATTTCAAGAGTAATATCCATTTTCTTTTTCTGGATAAGCGGAGACAACTTTAAAATATTTTTTTCTATGATAGGACGAAGACTCGCATTTTGAAAGGAAAAAAACATTTTTCCCGCTTCCATTCGCGAAAAGTCGAGTATACGATTGACAGATAATATTAAACGTTCACACTCTGCTTTGATCAACACGAACAGATCTTCCTGTTTTTCAGGGACCTTGGAGAATACACCTTCCTGAAGCATACTCGACGCTTCTTTGATGACCGTTAAAGGAGTGCGTAATTCATGAGACAGATGACTGATATAATCAATTTTCATCTGATCCAATTCCTTGAGCCTTTCACACATCATGTTGAAAGTATCCGCCAATTCCTTAATCTCCGGTGGAGACGATATCTTCAGTGGATCACCAAATTTGCCGCCAGCCACCTCTTTAGCCCTTTCACTTAATTGGTTTATGGGTAAATTGATTTTCCTCGTATTAAAAAAGGTTATAATAATGACAAGAATAACCGCTAGAAATAACGATATGTTGAAAACATTTATAATCTGAGTAGACATGTCTTTTGATCGCTGCAACTTTGTATTCCTGTCTTCAGTTGACACTCTTACAAGATTTCGCAATTTCTGGTCAATTTCACGGGTAATCATCTCCCTGTCTATCACATAGGTCTGGTTATTTTTTTCCTGTACTGTTAATGACTTTCGCTCATCGATCAACACATCATAAAGACCCTGGAATTTTTTGATCTCGGTCAATAAACCCGTCTTGACTTCGGTATCCGCTATCTTTTCCAGTTCATCAACTCTTTTAGTAAAGTCGCTTCTCGTATTCTTGAACTGCTGGTAATAGTCAGGATCCCTGGATATAAGATATTTGTCTTCCGCTGCCGTCAGGCTATAAAGATCATCAAGCGCCTCTTCGGCTAGCTTTATTATACGTGAATCATTTTTGATTATGGACTCGATAAGCTGATTAAGATCATTCAGGCTCATGATGGTATATACGCCACTGATACCAACTAGAAGAATTATCAAAAAAGACCCGATGATCAGTCTGCTAAAGATTGTGAGTTTCAGCATCTGCCTCCTTATAGTGCTGAGTCCTAATACTACAATTAATTATAATTTGCCATCCCAAGAAAGCATATCTTCATTATCCATTTCCCGATCCGAAATTCAGGTTTTTAGAAATGGAAAAACATAATTCCCATGATGGATCATCCACAATATTTGACATAGATTAAAACATAATTTTAAAAAATACAGGGAGAATCAAAATGAACCGTAATGAAAATGTGAAACCGCTGGATATACTCCTTGATGAGAAGATTAAGGAATTTGAAAGTGGAATTGATAAAGAATATGATACAGAACTTGATGAGATGACCTGGGAACTGGGCGATTATGAAAACGAGGAGCCGCTGCCGGAAGCCGAAGAATTTCAGGAAAAAGTGCCCATAGAGGAAGACCTTGCTGAAAAGAAAAGGCGTACTGCCAAAAAAAGGTCCTGATCTATTCCTTATTGTCCAGACGCAGCATCGATTGGGGAACAAGATAGTCCCTCATTTTTGATGCGACATATATGAGAATCCAGATATCATCCGGTGTTCTGTATCCACGCTTTCCCACAACTTTGCCCACACAGCCATTAAACGGATGTTTGGGATGATCGATCACGACTATATCCCCTATATCCATCTTCTTCTCCTTTTTATTTCTGGTGTCGCCTTGTGATGAGCAGGTCACTTTCATGTGCCATCAGAAACTGCTTCATTTGATTATATCACACCTCTATTCTAAATATTCTAACACCGCAGGGCTCAATGTCAATCTTAATGTCATTAACCTGCGCTTCATTCCGGTCTCCGGTTATTCTATCTTCCAGCTTTAATTTCGTTTCTTTTTTAACTAGCGATGAAAGGTCAACCTGCAAAGAATAGGAATTATTAATATCAAGATTGGCAAAGATCAAATAGCCCTTGTCATTCTCCTTATCCGATTCTTTATCCGGACGGCGTAAGGCACCGAGCACCGCGCCGTGGTTGCCGTCAATAAACTCCAGATTACCATCCTGATGAAATACAGATGATTCCGAAAGCACCCTGTTGATATTCCTTATACCGTGCGAGATGTATAAATTTTCCTGAAATTCATACTTCTGTTTCCTGCCGATAAAATCTATTTTTTTCGGACATCCATATTCAACTCCCTGGACGATGCCTGTTTGGCCTGTCCCCATGAGGGCTATCACCGCATAGCGGGGCACAGCAGCCTCTGCCTTACCGAAGAGCTGGGCTGGAGCGCCTGTATCATGTGTGGTGATGGGCAGGTAATAGCGTACTTTACGGCCTATATAGTGGATATAACGCAAATAATTACGCACATCGTTCGCATAAGGGTATTCCCATTGATTGGCTAGAAAGAGATTGATCTGCCATTCTGCTGCCTTTTTCAGAACAGTATTGGAATCTGTAAAGAATTCCGCCATAACGATGAGGTCCGGATAGGTGCAGTGCATCTCTTCCAGCAGATGCGCGATAAACCCTTCATCACTTGAATGCAGGTTATCAAGGCGGACCATACCTCCTGTAAGCCTGGCGAAATGGGACCAGAATAAGGAATATCTTGTCATATAATCCCAGATATCACTGCGAATACCAGGATGGGGATGATCATAATAGATCTTTACCAGATCACCCCATTTCAGCCAGGAATTCATATGCCAGCAGCCTGCACGCTTCAGCCCGTCTTTCTCTCCTTTGTCCGGCATAATCCACTCCGGACACATTTGCGCCATCCTGCTTTTGATCCCGATATGATTAAGTGTCAGATCAAAACAAAGTCTGATCCCCAACTCCCTGGCTTTTTCGACAAATTTTTCAAAAGCCGTAAAACCAGACAAATCCTCTTTTTCTCTGTAAGCCTTATCGATGGAAAAAAGATCGAAAGCGGAATAGGGACTTTCAGAAAAATCAAGACTGGTTATAGGCAGGAGATGAACTGCATTAAAACCAAGCCCTGCAATGTGGGGCAGCATCTCTATCCAGTCGTTGATAGTTCCTGAGACCGAAGGTATCATGGTATACATTCTCATATCCTTAATCCCCTCAGGATCCACTATCACATGGCTGAAAGGTACCCTATCCCAGTACCAGTTTTTACCGTCATCAAGAGAATATTTTAATTTGAACTTATAGCTCCCGCATTGCCTGACCTTATATGACAGCTTGAAGATTCTGTTCTTCTCCTGTTTGAATTTCAGCTCTTGCCATTCGTCCTTTGGACAGTCGATATTTGTATAGAGAAAGACTTTGACGTGGGACTCCTCCTGCTGGAATTCGACTTCCAGATGGAGGTCTTCATTCTGATAGATTCTGAAAAAATCATCAGGAACTACAGAGAAAGATCGCCTCAGAAGGCCCACTCTGCCAATTCTCATATTCCGGGATTTGAGCTCAGGAATTTTGAAAGGGAGGAAAGAAGATTCTACATCCATGGTTTATATCCTGATAGATAAATTTAGGTTAAGTGAGACATCTAATTTCAACAGCATCTTCAGCGATTAGTTTAGATAACACGAGTTACTTATAGAAATCCCAGGAATACCCGTCCTGTTTATCGTATTTTTCGCCCTGCTCTTTAAGATAACCCCAATACATGAGTTCGTTGATATGAAGCTCTGCCTCCTTCAATGCGGCAATTACTTTCCCTGGTTCCGGCGGGCATCCTTTCACTTTTACTGCCTTCCGGATATTCGCATTTTCCTTATTCGCCTTGATGATGCAGTTACCGATAAGAACGGTTTTATCATAACCGGGCCGCGCCTGCATTTTCTTGCCGTTCAGGATCTCTACCCTGGGAAGAGGCTGGCCCTGAAATGCCGATAACACGAGGATATTGACCATGTTGGCAAACGGTGAACACCCGGAGCAGAGGGTTTCATCATATTTGGGCACTGCTGTGCCGGTGACGCCTAACTTTTCGAAGACGGATGGACCTGTATTGTCTTTGGTCCATCCCCAATCCCACTTGAGCAGTTTGACATGATCTTCCACCAGGGCTCCCCTGATTTCATAATCATCCAGGTTCAAAGATTTATTGTGACGTCTGCCATACTCAACGAAATGTATAATGTCCTGCGGGTCGAAGCCCATGGTCTTCGCCGCAACCATATCGGCAGCAAGGATATCGCGGGAGGCAATGATAATGTCTTTTCTGAATGCATTTCCGAAATAAAAGGCTCCCCGCTCCAGGGCATAAATGCCGTCCACAATCGTTAGTGCCGGTTTTACATAATCGGCGACAAATGTGAAGGAGTACTCCAGGCCGGGGCTTGCCTGATGGCAGAGTTTTTTTGAAGAAGTTTTCAGGCAGCCTTTGAGATTCTTAAGTCCCAGGGATACCTTCGATTGAGCGTGGGTTTTAAGCACAGGAAAGTCAATGAGAAAGTCTGATTCCAGAGATTCTCTCGCAATATGGAAAGTCGGTCCATCCTTTACCTTGATGATCTTAAATTCACCGGCATTAAAATCAATGAGCCTGATCCCGTACTTTTTCGCTAACCCGCTGTACCCGAGACCTGCATAGGCCTCCATGGTCCCGACACCTTTTTTAAATCCGACCGATCCTTCACCGACGGATATATCCCCGCATCCGTATTCCTTGAGCAAGACGATCAAATCCTCCACGAGACGTGTTGTCGTAAACACGCCAAACGGCGCTATCTTAAACTCATCATCCCATGTGACGAGATTGGGTTTAATGAGGACCATTGCTTTCTTGTCCAGCTTCTCGAATCCATTGCATAGCTTGATTGCTTCTCTGAGAGATTCAGTGCTGCCTGTGTATCGAACCAGAGATATCGATGGTTTCATAGCCTGTTTCCTTTAGCAGAGAAAGATCTATCTGATGATACTATGATAAAAGTGAGTACCTTCTCTTTGAAATACATTTTTCAAGATCTTTCAATAATCGTTGCCGGAGCCATCCCCCCTCCTGTGCAGAGCGAAATAAGCGCGTATTGGGCATTTCGCCGCATGAGCTCATACACTGCCGTGACGGTCAGGCGACAGCCGGAATTACCGACAGGATGGCCCAGGGCAAGAGCGCCTCCGTTCACATTTAGTTTAGTCAAATCCGCCTTTAGCTCCTTAGCCCAGGCAAGTGGTATAGGTGCGAATGCCTCATTGATCTCATAGATGTCGATATCATTAAGGGAGAGGCCAGCCTTCTTCAGAATTTTGGGGGTAACATAAATGGGCCCGGTGAGCATGATCTCTGGATCGGAGCCGATGACGGCATTCGCTACAAAGCGGGCCATTGGACTAAGCTTCAGTTCTTTTACCTTCTCTTCGCTCATGAGAACCACAGCAGATGCGCCGTCTGTTATGGTACTTGATATGCCGGCTGTTATCCATTTGGTGTTCGGCAAGACCTTGAGGGCGGAAAGTGTCTCATGGGATGTCTCGGGCCTGATCGGCTCATCGGTATCCCTGACGATTTCATTGCCGTCTTTATCAACGCCTTTAATGGGGAGGATTTCCTTTTTGAAGTATCCGTTGACGGTTGCCGCGTGGGCCTTCCGGTGGCTCGCAATCGCAAACTCATGACATTCTTCGCGCGTTATTCCCCATTTGTCCGCGATCATCTGCGCCGCTTTGATCTGATCCGGTATGCCGAATCTGCTCGTGTAGAATTCTCCGAAGGGGTTACCCATAGGCTTGCCTGTATGCAGGGTGCCGTTTAAATCCGAAAACATCCCGTACTTCGTTAGGAGTTCACATCCACTCGCGATCACCACATCCATTATACCGGAAGCGACCATGCCATAGGCGAGTTGGATGGCGGTGAGACTGCTTCCGCACTGACGGTTTACCGAGACACCTGGGACGGTTATCGGAAACTTCGCGGCCAATACACCCATACGCGCCAGTGTGAAGCCCTGCTCACCGACCTGGTACACGGTGCCGGTAATGACATCATCCACAATCTCGGGATCGAGATCAATCCTGCGGACTACTTCATCCAGCACTGTCCCCAGGAGTTCGGGAGCGGTCCAGTTCCGCAGATATCCATTCTGTCTGCCGACCGGCGTTCTCGCGGCGCTGACAATAAAAACGTCCTTCATAATTATCCTCTCGCGCTAACATTCTGTAATGCTCATTTTTTTGTGTAATCATAAACTCCTTTGCCGGTTTTCCTCCCGAAGCGACCGGCCCTGACCAGTTTCACCAACAAAGGGGCAGGGCGGTATTTATCACCCAATTCTCTGTGCATGCCCTCCATGACATGAAGGAGAGTATCATTCCCCACAAGATCCGAAAGTGCCAGCGGACCGATGGGATGATTACATCCCAGCATCATGCCCTTGTCTATATCCTCTGCGCTGGCTACCCCTTCATCCAGGGCATAGAAGGCCTCATTAAGCATGATACAGAGTATCCTGTTCACCGCAAATGCAGGCGCTTCTTTGACCACAATGACTTCCTTACCGATTTTCCGCCCCCATTCTTTGGCGATCTCCAGGGTCTCATCTGACGTCTCATAACCCCTGATGATTTCCAGCAGGCGCATCACCGGTACAGGATTGAAGAAATGGGTGCCGATGAATCGGTCCGGCTGCTTCGTGATGGATGCCATCTCTGTAATACTGAGACCGGAGGTGTTGGTAAAAAACAGGCAGTGGGCAGGTACGATCTCTTCCAGTTCCCTGTAAACCTGCTTCTTCACATCCATCACCTCAATGACCACCTCAACTACAATGTCGGCTTTACTGGCAGCTTTTTTCAGATCAAGGGTTGGTTTGATTCTTCTCAAAACAGCAGTCATCTCCTTCCGTGTCTTTTTCCCTTTCTCCACATCACGGCTTAGATTTTTTCTGATTGTATTCATTCCACCGTCGATGAATTTCTGCTCAATGTCCCTCATCGTTACCTGAAAACCCGCCTGGGCGCATACCTGGGCTATGCCGCTTCCCATCAAACCGGCTCCTAAGACGCAAACATTCTTAATTTCCATGATAAGTTCCCTCTTTTATCTTTAAACTACATTAAGCAAGTGCAACAGATCTAAACTTACCCTCATTACATTAACCCATTTCCCACTGTCCTACATATTATTTACCTGCAAACATCTCTTTATAGGATGCCCGCATTTCCCTCTTAAGAATTTTTCCCGTCGGTGTCTTGGGGAGGGCATCAAGGAAGATGACCGCCTTGGGACACTTGAATGCGGCAAGCTCCTTCCGGCAGTGTTCCATGATCTCCTCCTGTGTAATCTTCTCGCCTTTCTTGGGGACGACTACCGCTGTCACTGCCTCAACCCACTTTGGATGCGGCAACCCTATGACAGCAACCTCCTGAACCCTCTTATCCAGGTATATGGCCTCTTCCACTTCACGGGTAGGGACATTCTCACCACCAGTCTTAATCATATCTTTCTTACGATCGGCGACAGTTATATATCTATCCTCATCCATAACCCCAACGTCCCCGGAATGGAACCAGCCTCCCTTCATGGCCTCTTCCGTCTTTTCGGGATCCTTGAAATACATGGTCAAGGCATGGGGGCCCTTCCCGCATATCTCCCCGGGTATACCCGGCTTGCCGATGGGCTTATAACTATCATCTTCAAGCCTTGTTTCCATGTTCAATCCTCCCATACCGGCCGAACCAAGCTTTTTCAAAGCGTCCTTTGCCTTCAGGATCGTATGGTAAGGGGCAAGTTCAGTTTGGCCGTAGTAGTTGTAGATACGGGTCCCCGGTAATCTTTCTATGAGCTCTTTTAATACCTCAACGGGCATGATCGAGGCGCCATAGTAGCATTTCTTGAGGCTGGAGAGGTCATACTTGTTGAAATCAGGATGCCTGAGCATTCCAATCCAGACGGTCGGCGGCGCGAAGAAAAGTGTTGCCTTGTAGTCGGCTATATTTTTGAGGATCATACCAATATCTGGGGCAATCAGGATATTGGTTCCCCCGACCCAGAAAATAGGATTCATGAACACATCG
>DASPQI010000268.1:0-2732 GCA_035625045.1 Syntrophales bacterium
GCCGCATTATAGCCGTCTTTTTCAACGGTCCTGCTGCCAATAAATTCCAATCCGGAAAAATCCACAACTGTGACTCCTACCATGGTATCATTCCAGAACATCTGTGTCATGCCCAATTTTATGCCTAATATCCCAACGTTCTTTGCCTTCATCCTAATTCCACCTATGCCTTAATAAGTTATTGCTTGATCTCAACTTCTACACCCGCCGGAAGCTGTAATTCCATCAATGCATTTACAAGATCGGAACTGGGATCTAATATGTCAATCAACCTCTTGTGAACCCTCATTTCAAACTGCTCTCTTGCATCTTTATTAACATGAGGTGATGTTAAAACTGTATATTTTTTTATCTTTGTAGGCAAGGGAATAGGCCCGGATACTCTTCCTCCCTTGCTTTTAACTGACTCAACGATCGATTTTGCAGACTTATCAATCAGGTTGACATCATAAGCCTTAAGTCTGACCCGTATTCTACTCACAGTACGACCTCTTTAACGCATTATTCAAGTATCTCTGTAACAACACCGGAACCGATAGTTCTTCCTCCCTCTCTGATAGCAAAGCGCATACCCTTTTCTACTGCCACTCTGGTAATAAGTTCTATCGTCATTGTGACGTTATCACCGGGCATAACCATATCAGCTCCCTGGATTGCCCCTATATTGCCTGTAACATCCGAGGTACTCATATAGAACTGGGGCCTGTATCCTACATGGAAGGGTGATTTTCTTCCGCCTTCTTCAGGCTTAAGAACATAAACCTGCCCGTTAAATTTCAAGTGAGGAGTAAGAGTGCCAGGCTTGGCAAGGCACATCCCTCTCCTGATCGCATTCTTGTCCACTCCTCTCAACAGAAGGCCAACGTTGTCGCCGGCCTGTCCATCTTCAAGAATCTTTCTGAACATTTCAACGCCGGTTACGACAGATTTGCCTGTATCATGATATCCGACGATCTCGACTTCATCACCGATCTTTACTTTACCCCTTTCGATCCTTCCAGTAGCCACGGTACCTCTGCCGGTTATCGAGAATATATCTTCGATTGGCATCATAAAAGGCTTGTCAAGCTCTCTTATGGGCTCCTTAAAATAATTATCCATTGCGTCAAGGAGCTCTTTGATGCAGGCATATTCAGGAGCGTTAGGATCCTTTGAACTGCTGGTTAATGCCTTGTATGCCGAACCACGGATCACCGGCGTATCATTACCGGGGAAGCTGTACTGGTTCAGCAGGTCCCTGATATCCATTTCAACAAGATCAATAAGCTCTTTATCTGCTTCAGCTATCATATCAACCTTATTGATAAAGACAATTATAGAGGGAACATCGACCTGTCTGGCAAGGAGAACATGCTCCCTTGTCTGGGGCATTACTCCGTCAGTTGCGGCAACAACCAGTATAGCACCATCCATTTGGGCTGCTCCCGTGATCATATTCTTAACATAGTCGGCATGGCCCGGACAGTCAACATGAGCGTAATGTCTTTTATTGGTTGAATATTCAACATGAGAAGTAGCAATTGTAAGGATTTTCGTGTCATCTCTGCGTCCCTGGGATTCCGAGGCCTTAGCGACATTATCGTAAGTAATGTATTTTGCTAATCCTAAAAATTCCCCATATTTAGTTATGGCCGCTGTCAGAGTCGTTTTACCGTGATCTACGTGTCCTATTGTGCCGACATTTAAATGAGGTTTCGTCCTTTCAAATTTACCCTCTGCCATTGTATTCCTCCTCTTTTGTTTTAAAAATTATATTATTCTGCCTTTAATACTGATTCCCACAGATTTTTAGGAATTTCGCTGTAGTGATCAAAAGCCATCACATAGGTACCCCTTCCCTGAGTCACCGAGCGGAGAACCGTTGCATAGCCGAACATTTCTCCGAGCGGTACATGACTTGTTATAAGCCGTGCATTTCCTTTAGGCTCCATACCGTTTATTTTAGCCCTCCTGGAGCTTAAGTCTCCGATCACATCGCCGAGATAATCCTCGGCTACCATTACGTCAACTTTCATAATAGGTTCGAGAAGAACCGGATCGGCAGCCGCCATAGCCTCCTTGAATGCTTTTGAAGCGGCAATTTTAAAGGCCATTTCTGAAGAATCAACCTCATGAAAAGACCCGTCATAAACTGCAGCCTTTATATCAACTACTGGAAAACCACCGATAATGCCGTTACTAATAGCCTCCTCTACGCCCTTCTGTATGGCAGGTATAAACTCTTTCGGGATGTGACCGCCGACAACCTTATCTTCGAATTCAAACCCCTTTCCCTTTTCAAGGGGTTCAACGGAAAGCATTACATGGCCATACTGGCCCCGGCCACCGCTCTGGCGGACATATTTACCCTCTGATTTAGCGGCTTTGCGTACCGTTTCCCTGTAAGCCACCTGGGGCTTTCCAATATTCGCCTGCACCCCGTATTCCCGCACCATTCTGTCCACAATTATTTCAAGATGGAGCTCGCCCATTCCATGAATTAGAGTCTGACTGGTCTCTTCATCGGTCTTAACCTTGAACGTCGGGTCTTCTTCCTGGAGTTTTTTTAGGGCTATGCTCATTTTATCAACTTCTTCCTTTGTCTTGGGTTCAATGGCAACCATTATTACCGGTTCGGGAAACTCAATAGATTCAAGTAACAACGGCCTGTCTTCACTTGTGAGGCTGTCTCCAGTAACAGTATCTTTTATCCCGATTACAGCTACAATATCTCCGGCAGAAACGCTGTCAAT